>JAQGOT010000460.1 GCA_028293465.1 Pedosphaera sp.
CCAACCGCCAGCCCGGACTGCGGGAAATTAAGACCGTCAGGTTTGGCAGCGAGGCACCATCCGGTTTGCGCGGTGTAGCAAATGTTCAGCGGCGCGCGGGCTGAACCTCCGAGCTCGGCCCCGCCGATTTGCAAATTAAACCGCTGGTTCGTCGTGTTTCGCACCCGGAAATAAAGTTCAACATAAAAGTCCGAGAGGCCCACGGGCGATGCACCGGCAGCGGTCAACCGTCCCTCCAGCATGTCCCCATGCTTGCCCAAACTAGCGAAGCCACGAGTCCCCTTGGCTCCGCCGGTGTTGCGAAGAGCAACCCCGTTCGTATGGCGCCACATTGTGGAAAGCTTGGCGCCTTCAAACGTATCCACCGCACTCCATTGGGCGTTCACGTTTGCCGCGAAGGCCAGCACCGCGAAAGCTCGGATTGATGGCTGGATTATGGATTGCGTCAATCTCAGCATGATCTTAAGGGTGTGAAACATTCAAACCATCAAATGGAGCGTGAGTTTAACCGGAATGCCTCCACTGTTGAACATCCTCTAAATCGGGGATGGCCAAGCTTCCCGGCGAACGCGTTCATTCGATGACTTCACAACGCGAACGATTGGTTATGGCCTTGCGTTGTGACTCACGGTTCCTGAAAGAGAGAAACAACGGCCAAACCGTTGGCTTTATTGAAGATGGTGCGCGATACAGGGTTCGAACCTGTGACCCCTACCGTGTCAAGGTAATGCTCTACCACTGAGCTAACCGCGCAACCGAAAAGGGACGGATACTCTGTCAAATCCCAGTGTATATTGGCAAGCGCGAATTCGCCAATAATTTGATTTAGGAACTCCTCAGATTGCTGCTCGTCACGGGTGGTCGCCCCCGGTGGCCGCCCTGCTTTTCATTTGCCGATTGACTCCCGTTGCCACTCTGGAAGATTTTAGTCACGATTTATGGCAAAAACCCAACGCGCACTCCTTTCCGTTTCCGATAAAACCGGCCTCATCCCGCTCGCCCAAGCCCTGATCCAGGCGGGCGTGGAACTTATCTCCACCGGCGGAACCGCCAAGAGCCTGCGGGACGCGGGCCTCACCGTGATGGACCTCAGCGCCTATACCGGCTTTCCGGAAATGATGGATGGCCGGGTAAAAACCCTCCATCCGAAAATCCATGGAGGCCTGCTGTACATCCGCGGCAACGCGACGCACGAAGCCGCCGCCCAAACCCACGGCATCCAGCCCATCGATCTCGTCGTCGTCAATCTGTACCCGTTTGAACAGACCGTGGCCAAGCCAAACGTGACCCTGCACGAGGCGATCGAGAACATCGATATCGGCGGCCCGTCCATGCTCCGGAGCGCGGCCAAGAACCACGAAAGTGTCACGGTGGTGGTGGACCCGGCGGATTACGCGGAGGTGGCCCGGCAGATTACAGAGACGGGCGGCACCACCTTGGAATTGCGGCGCAAGCTCGCGGCCAAAGTGTTCACACGCACCGCCGAATACGATGCCGCCATCGCGGCGCACCTGGCCAAAGCTTTCGCCCCAAGCGGCGCGTCCTCGACTCTGCCACCGGCGCTTTCCCTGCAGGCACCGTTGGTCCAGGCTTTGCGTTACGGCGAAAATCCGCATCAAGCGGCTGCCCTCTACGGACATTTTCCGGAGTATTTCCAGCAACTGCATGGGAAGGAACTTTCTTACAATAACATCCTGGATCTGACAGCGGCCGCCAATTTGATCGCGGAGTTCGCCACGGACGGCCCCACGCTGGCCATCCTCAAGCACATGAACCCTTGCGGCATCGGCCAAGGAATAACCCTGCGCGAAGCCTGGGAAAAAGCCTACGCCACCGACAAGCAAGCCCCGTTTGGCGGCATCATTGCCGTCAATCAACCAGTCGACCTACCTTGCGCCGAGGCCATCGCGGAAATCTTTAGTGAGGTGATTGTGGCTCCGGCGTTCAATCCCGACGCCCTTGCCTTGCTGCAAAAGAAGAAAAACTTGCGCCTGCTGAAAGTGCTCAAGAATCCTTTGGCGTCAAAACCTTGGGACGTGCGGAGCGTGGGGGCGGATTCATTTCTGCTCCAGGAGCGCGACCTCAAGGCCACCCTGGCGGGTGATTTGAAAGTTGTAACCCGACGTCAACCGACAGCGGAAGAGTTGCAAGCGATGCTCTTTGGTTGGCGGGTGGTGAAGCATATCAAATCCAATGCCATCCTTTATGCGAGCGCGGATCGCACACTCGGGATCGGGGCCGGGCAGATGAGCCGCGTTGATTCCAGCCGCATTGCCGTGTGGAAAGCCGGCGAGGCGGGTCTTTCCCTGCGCGGCAGCGTCGTTTGCAGCGATGCCTTCTTCCCGTTTCCTGACGGTTTGATTGCGGCGGCGGAAGCGGGCGCGACGGCGGCCATTCAACCCGGGGGTTCGGTGCGTGATGCCGAGGTGATCGCGGCGGCGGATGAACGCAACCTCGCCATGGCCTTCACCGGCGTCCGGCACTTCCGCCACTAAGGCCTCATACAGAAATAACCTGACCCGATCTGCTGGTCCTCCGGGCGCCAGCCGGCGTTGCTACTCAGTCGCAGATCACCTTGGATCTGCTCCCTCGTCGCGCCTTGGCTGGCACCCGGATGCCAGCGCAGCTCGTATCAGCTTATTTCTGCACGAGGCCTAACGCACGAGCCAGTAAATCAGGCCCAACTGGGCGGCTGTAATCAACACGAAAGCCGTCCAAGTGAGCCATTCGCGGAGGCGCAGGCTGCCTTGCCGGGTTTCCCCCAGCCAAAAGCGGATTTTTAATGCGCCGATCTCGATGCTGTCGCCATTGCGCAAGACCGCTTCCTGAAAGGGTTGGCCGTTGATCGCGGCCAAGGCGTTGGGCTGGGCGGTCAGCACGAAGCCCGCTTGGGAATCGAAGGCAAGCGCCAGATGCTCCTCCCAGACCCCATCCTCCTCGACGCGGAAGTCGGCTGCCGCAGAGCGCCCGATCCGGAAAGGAAAATGGCGGGCCACCACTTCGGTGCCCGCCATTTTGCCGGAAAGAACTTTAAGCTGGACCATTACCAAGGGCGCTTTTCCACAAAGACCTGGTCGCCTGGGAAAATTTCAATGTTTAACTCGGGCTTTTTAAGCGCCTTTGCCGCGTTGACGGTTTCTTGTTTTCCATTCCCACGAGTAACAATAACTTTCGACTTTCTGGCATAATCCGTGAAACCTCCGGCACTATCAATGGCTTGCAGGACGCGCATGCGGCCGACATAGGCCTGACGGTTGGGCATTTTCACCTCGCCCCCCACAGAGTAGAAACGTTCCTTGATGGTCACAGTGGGAGTCATGTTCACGAAATAATCCGGGACGTAAACCGCCCGGATATCCCGCTCCAATTGCCCCACCGTCTTTCCGTCTGCCTGGAATTGCTTGTTGTAAATCAGGGTGATCCTCCCATCCTCCTTGACCAGGCCTTCAACCGGCATGATCGGGGTGACCAAATCCTGAAACGTCACAGTCACCTGATCCCCGACATGCAGGATCGGCGAGCCGTTGGGATCCACCAACCGTTGAGGGTCGCGCATGGCCATCGGCGCCAAGGCCGGTCCGCCGGCACCCGCCATCGACGCGCCGCTGTTCTCGGCGAGCGGATCGAACTTAAAGCCCGAGTCCGGGGACTGACAACCGGCCAACATCAAACCAGCGAATAAAACTGCGGATAATCGCACCCAAAGCCCTGAAAATTTCATAAGTTCCATGCTTGCAAATAATCAATATCGAATTGGTAATTCTTGCCTAGTATTTCGGTTTGATGTCCACCCGTGGCTTGTCCGCCGACGCACCATTCGTGTGCGGCGTGGCATCATCATCCTCGTTCTTGGAATAATAGTCGTGGTAGTAACCGCTGTAATAATAGTAGCTCTCGTCCTGGGACATGTTGATGTTATTCAGCACGATACCAATCAGGTTGCCGCCGACCTTCTCAATCAACTGCTTCGCGCGGATGTTCATCGGCTGCGGGTAGCGGCGGTATTGGATCACCTGCATGGTCATGTCCACTTCGCTCGCCAGGATGGAGGCGTCGCTCACGCCCATGATCGGGGGTGAATCGAAGAAGACGAAATCATAGCGCTGCTTCAATTCGCTGATCAAATCCTTCATCTGCGCCGAGCTCAGGATGCCGAGCGAGCTGCTGGGCAGCTTGCCGCTGGAAAGGAAATCCAGGTTGGCCAGACCGGTGGTCTGAATCACTTCCTCCAGCGTGTTCTGCTTGAGCAGATAATTCGTCAAACCGAGCACGTTCGCGACGTTCAGCAGCTTGTGCAAGGTCGGACGGCGCAAATCGGAATCGACCATCAACACCCGCTGCCCGCTCTGGGCAAAGACGGTGGCCAGGTTGAACACCGTGGTCGATTTCCCTTCGCCAGCCCCGGCGCTCACCACGGCAACCGTGTTGAGTTTGTCGTCCTTGCGAGAGAACAGCAGGTTTGTGCGCAGGACGCGATACGCTTCCGCATGCGGGCTTTCGGCGCCCTCTTCGAGCAGGTAGCCGACATTCTGCGGGATGACGCCCAGCACCGGCGCTTGCAGCGTCCGCTCCACGTCATCGATCGTCTTGACGCTGGTATCCAAATATTCAATGAAGAAGGCCAGGCCCACGCCGACCACCAAACCGATGATAATGCCCAGGGCGATGTTGAGCGGCTTGTTAGGACGGACCGGGTGAATGCTCGGCTCGGCGGAATCAATGATTTCGACCATCTGCGTCCTGGGGAGGGCGTATTCGATGTTTTCCTGAGCCGCACGCAGGGCCAACACGTCGCGGAATTTTTTCAACCGCTCCAAGTCTGCTTTTGCCAAGAAGTAGGGCCGGCTTTGCTCAGCGATGAACATGTCGTTGGTCTTGGCCTCGTTGACCTTGGCCTCGGAGTTGTTGACCACCGCCAGCAACGAAGCGACGTGGACCTCCATGCCCGCGATAATGCCCTTCACCCGCTCGTCAATCCTGTCATTCGTCTCCCGCACCAATTTTTCGCTGCGCTGCACCTCGGGGTTCTCAGGGCCGTAATCACTCCGCAACGCCACCAACTTGGCTTGCGCGGAGATCAGGTCCTGCAGCAGACTTGCCAGAATACTGTCCGGGGCGGCGGTGGGAATGGCCTGTCGCAGATCACTGGCTTTCAACTGCTTAAGTTGTTCCAGCAGACTGGCTTCCTTTTTGTATTGGGCCTCATTTTCGATCTTCAGAGAGTTATAATGCAGGACGTTCACCGGGCCCAAGGTCTGGCCGGGTCCCGTGCTTTGCGGATCGGTATCCATAATGCCGGAGTCCTGGCGAAGTTGGTCCACTCCTTTTTCCCGCTCTTTAAGTTCCAGATCGTATTCTTTGAGCTTTTTCTCAAAGGTGTTGATTCCGCTTTGCGTCAGCAAACGCCGGGCATCCTTCCGGTGTTCCTGGTAAGTCTTGGCAATGGCATTGGCGATTTTCGCCGCTTCATCGGGCTTATCGCTCACCACCCGGAGTTCAATCAAACTGGTGTTACGCGTTGGCCGCAGGTCAATCATTCCTTTCAGCACCCGGCGGCTTTGCGACGTCTTGAGCGCGGCATCCATGTTATATTTCTTGGCCCACTCGGTATTCAAATTCAGGCTCTCGATGACCTTGTCGAGGATTACTTCCGACTGAATGACCTCGAATTCCGTCTGGATGAAGTAAGGATCATAGGAGGCGTAAGCAGTGGCGGAACCGCCCACTCCGGAGACGTCGCTCACATCCCGCTCCACCTTGATGCGAGCCAGGCTGGAGTACGCTTCAGGCAGGATGAAAGTGACGATGGTGGCGGTGATAACCACGAGCAGGAAAACCGCCAAAATAACCGTCTTGCGGATACGAATGATCCGCCAATAATCCAGGAAATGAAGCTTGGCCTCGGGCGGCGCTGATGTCTTTAAAGGATCCATACTTAAAAAAAGGGGGGCTAGATTGCGTTAGCCCAGCCCCCAATGCACGGTGTTAGTTGACGATCAATAGCTGGCAGTGATGCCGGCATAAACCCGGTTGCGGTCGTAACCACGCCCAGGCAGATCCGATTTCAGATTATCGTAGTTATAGCCAATTTCGGCGGAAATATAATGAGTGAACTGGTAGGCCAGATTCAAGCCGACCAAATAAAACTGGTCCGATTTGCCGTCCGCAAACCCACCGACAAACGTGGAGTTTTGAAACTGTCCGGTAAGGGTGCCGGTTAGTTTGGGCGTGATTTTGTAGAGGGCCGAGCCATACAAAGTGGCACTCTCCTGATTCTGGACGAGCGTGCCGAGCGAGGTTATCCCACCCGGGTTAAAAGTCTCGTCCGTTTGATTTACGGCAGAATGGAAACCGGCCGTGACCGTCCCCTTGTCGGAATAGTTGTAGCTCAAGCTGAGATCAGCGTACGGATTTACGGAATTGCCGATGAAGGGATTGTTATAATTGTCGACATATTGCACGCCAGCTTTGGCCGACCCGCTCAAATCGCGCCGGAAGGTGTGCTCAGCGCCGACATAAAACGAATGAGCATACATGTCGCGGGACGAAGGGGCGATCGGCAGGCCGGTGGTGTTGAGCGCGAAGTTGCTCGTATGATCCACCGCCGTGAAATCATAGCCCACAATGCCCACAGTTTCCTGCTGAATCTGCCAGCGCGTGTTCAAAGTCACCAAATGCTCAAAGCGATCCAAGCGGGCGGAAAGCGAATCAACCCCGGTCTGCTCGTAATCATACAAGGTGTTGGCATAACCCAGCACCACTCCGAGCAGCGGTGTCAGTTGCGCGTGAAAATTGATCGCGCCGTTGTTACGGATATTATTGCCGTTGCTGCGGATGGGATTGCTGTTAACGCGATCGATCAGTTCCGGCTCCTGGGCGATGACAAAGCTGTCCGCCAGATCCAGCGAATAGCGTTCGCTGAAATTATGCGTCAACGCGAGTTCGACGTCATGACTCTGGTCGTATTTATTGTTCGCCCGGTCTTCAAAATACTTCAGCGAGTAGATGTAGCTAAGCGTCAGGCTGGTTTGCTCGAGCGGCAGATTGACGGAGACCGAGGGACGGACCTCAAAGCCGAAACTACTGCGGCGGTTTGGACCATCCGGCGCGGTGTTATAATTATCGTCATAAAAGCCGCGCAAGGTTCCAGCCACGCTCCACGGCTTTTCCGCACCGGCCATAAATTGAGCATGAGCAGTTTCAACCCCTACTGCACCAATCGCGAGCAGCCCAGCGGACGCCATCAAGTTTTTCATAAGTCAGTTTTTAATAGTATGCATCGACCCAATGAGGTAGTTCCTAACAGTAAAAGCTTTCAAGTTTTAATGGACAGACTCCGCAACTGTCAAACAAATCTTCATCTTTTTTTTCCACTCAGACCATGCGAAAACCGCTCATTTTCAACCAGTTTTAAGCCCGACCACAGCTCCGCAACTTAGCCCGCAGAACAGGCCAAGCTGCTGCTCTTGACGATAATTATCCCCTGCCGTCGCCCTACCCGTGGAGATACACTTCCTAATTGACCCCACTCCGGCGAATGCGTTCAAAGCCGGTCATATTTTTGCCGCCAACGCGCCATGATGCTTTGCGCCGCTCACGTGAAGAACCGCCACCTCATCACGTAACCGCCGTATCCCTCCGGGAACCTACGGATGCTTGCCCCCTGATGCTCCCGCCCCTGGTGCCGCGGGTTTGGCCACCTGCCCCTCCTCAGCCTGGTTCGCCTCCTCGGCGGTGAGCGCCAGGAACGTTTCCTCCAAAGGCCCGGAAGCCCCGCTCTGGCGCCGCAATTCCTGCCGAGTCCCGACCGCCACCAACCGGCCTTGATGGATGATGCCGATTCGGTCGGCCATTTCTTCGGCCACGCTCAACTGGTGCGTCGAAACAAAAACCGTCATCCCGGCCAGCGATCGCTCCTTCAAAATATCCTTCACCACCCGGGCATGGTGCGGGTCCAGGCCAACCATCGGCTCGTCAATCACGAACACCTCCGGATCGTGCAGCAGGGCGGAAACAATTGCCACCCTCTGGCGCGTGCCGTGGGAAAGACCCTCGATGGGCTTGTTGACGTACGGCTCCAGATTAAACCGGGTGACCAGGGCCCGACCGGCGGATTGAATCCGCGCCTCGTCCAACTGAAACAACTGGCCGGTGAAGCGGAAGAATTCCCAAGGCGTGAGCTTCTCATACAGGAATGGAAAGTCAGGCACATAGGCGAGGCGGCGGCGCGCCTCCAAGGGTTGAGTCTGGACATCGAAGCCGCCCACCCGCGCCGTGCCGGAGGTCGGTTTGATGAGGCCGGCCAAAATCTTGATGGTCGTTGTCTTGCCCGCCGCGTTGGGACCCAGCACTGCAAAAAATTCGCCACGGGCCACGGTCAGGCTCAGGTCGTTGACCGCAACCAGTTCACCAAATTTTTTGACCAGATGGATGAGTTCAATCATGACCGGCGGTGTGGCTCACAAATTGGTTAATTTATCGTTCACGAACACCAGTTCATCCGGCAGTTCCACCCGCAAAATTTCCCCCACCGTGCTCACGATCACCACCACCTGGTAACGATCCAGCAACCGGGCTTGCAGCCGGTAAGCCCGCACGGACGTGTGGCCGATGGTGAACCAATCGTTGCGGGCTTCCCACTTCAGTCCCAAGGACTGCGGAACCGACGCCCCTTCCCCGCGCGGCCAACCGAACGCACTCAACGGCAGCAGCATTGGGAGTTCGATTTCGCGCGCCAGCGCCTCGGGATTCTGTAGATCGGCAAATTTGATTATTCGTTCGGATTTCCCGTCATCGTCCTCGGAGCGCACATGGATGGCGGCTTCGCTCGCCCGGGAACTGATGTCCCAGGCGCTGGGGCGCAGGTTTAACCGCAGGCGGAAGTCCTGCCAGACATGGTTGGTGCTGAACCGGACGCTGAAATCAAAGCGCAACCGGTTCGCCATCTCACCCAACACGGCATTGCCTTCAAAATCGATCCGGTAGTCCGAAAATCTGGTTTGCATCGCTTCGGGCGAATCTTCTGCCGGAGGGTTCGTCCGGAGGCTGGCCGGGCTCTGCCCCAAAATGGCCGCCCACCGGCAATAGCCTATTTTTTCGCCGTGATGGTGGATTTCCAAGGAAGAGTTGTCCGGTGCCGTGAGTATCTTTTGCCACACCATCGCCACAGGCACGGTGCTGCCCGGAGTGTTTTGGCGGCCGAACTCCGAGCGCCACAAAAGCACATTCATCGTCACCCAAAACAGGACGATCAAAATCAAGGCGATGCGTGAGAACATGACGGTCTGGAGCTAGGGCGCCGGGATGTTCAACGTCTGCCCCACCTGGAGATGGTTTGGCCGGGCTTGCGGATTCGCGGCCAGCAACACGCTCACCGGCAGGCTGTACCTCCGGGCAATCGAAGCCGGTGATTCGCCGGCTTTGACGGTGTGTGTGCGCATCGTGGTGCGCGTGGGGGTGCGGTTGGCGGCAGTGGTGGTGGATGGACGGGATGAACTGGAACTGGCGCGCGGACTTTCCACCAAGGTGGCTTCACGCGCGGCCGGTGGCGGGTTGCTCGCGGGGGCATTGGTGACCGGCGTCAGCACGGGCACATTCGTCGGCGTCTGCGCACGGGTCGCGGCGTAGTAAGCCTCCCATTGGACGATGCGCGCTTTCAAATCCCGATTTTCCAGCAGCACCTTTTCCAGATCACGCTGCGCGGCGGCCGGCAACGGTCCCAGCGAGGAAACCGTTTTGGCCAGCTCCAATTTGCAGGCGTTGATGTGGGCCTTTGCGAGATCCGCCTTGCTGGACGTGGGGGAGTACCGTAGGAACCGTTGGTAATGGTAGATGGCGGCGGCGTTGTCGCAGAGGCTGTTGTCCGGCTTCTCGTAGATCCATGCCAACTCGAAATGGGCGGAGGCCGAATGCGGATTGACCTCCAACGCCTTTTCGAACGACTCAATGGCCCCGGCATAATCCAAGGCGCTGGCCCGGCTTTTACCCGTCAGGAAATGGGGTTCCTTCTGCTCCTCCACCTGGCTATCGCCGACCGGCAAGCAACCGCTCACACCGAGGCAAAGCAAAAAAACAATGGCGCACCGCCAAACGAGGCGAACACAAGTCATAACCCGAGATTAGATGAAGCGCAGGCAACAAGCAATCCTGTTACCACGACCCGGACGCAAATGGCTTCAGCTCGCGGATTTTTTTTCGGTTGCCGCCGGAGTTGTCTCCGCCGCTTCCTTTTTCAACTCCGGCGGCGGGACAAACGGATTCGGTTTCACGCCCGCCAACGCGGGGATTCGGGGTAAAAACAAAGGGCTGATGAAAAGATAAACCCAGCCGATCACGAAGTGCAACCCGGCGAGTCCGGCGAGCAGGATCAAATCCACCAAATCGAGGCCGTATGAAAAAATGGCGAACGTCATAAACAGCGCCCCCGGCATCAGCGCCGCCCCGGCCACCCGCCAGCTTTGTCGCAGGTTCAGATCCCGGTTTTCCAAAAACGTGATCAACCTCACCGGCAGGCAATACAAGGTCGCCAACAACGTCCAGGTCAACATCAAACCGGCCACCGTTCCGAACCCGACTCCCGCCAGGATGCCCGGCTCCCACGCGCCCCACCAAGGCTCGAGTTCCGTGCGGTTGAACGCCATCCGCCAGCCCGCCGGATATTCCACAATTTGGTAACCCAGCAGGGAGAAAACGCGAATATTCTTGCGGCCAAATTCGACTTGGAGCTGCGCTTCCCGCCCCAACTCACCACTGTGGTTCAAGTCCACGGCCAGGCCGAGAAAATGGTTGCCCGCCAGTCGCACCGGCGTGGCGTCGGTCCAAACGAGCTGTTGGGCGGCGATTTCTCCTTTCGGTGGCAGTTGGCGGATTGCCTCCCGCACCACGGGAAACCAGGCCACCTGCAGGGCCCACACCACCACGGCGGCGGCGATTACGGCGATGATGAGCTGGACGAGCAGCAACCGTCGCAACGAGGCCCCCGCAAAGGCCGCCACACCTCGCGGTGTCAGCGGTTCCCAAGCTGGGGGCAGCGTTTGGTCCGTAGTGCTCATCCACTGATCAGACGCGCCGCGAACGGGCGCGCTTCACAGTGGCAAAGCTTATCATCCCACCCGGCCCGAGGCGAGATGTTTACGGGGCGGCTCAGGAAGCGGAGGGCGCCGGCGATTGCGGCGCATTCGGATTGGGCTGGGGCGTTACGATGAGGGGCACCGGATAACGGAGTTTCCTCACATCGTCCACCAGCACCTCGATAACATAAGTCCCGGGCACCTTGAATTCCACCTGGCCGAACACGGTGACATTCGT
>JAQGOT010000461.1 GCA_028293465.1 Pedosphaera sp.
GCTGAAGATCATAGAAGAGCTAGAACACTCCCAGCCCCCTGATGAAGCCACACCTAAAGATCATTGACCGTATTCTGGAAGGGATTCAAAGCAGCCGCACCTTTTGTATTGTCGGCCATGTCCGCCCGGATGGCGATTGCATCGGCTCCCAATTAGGGCTGACGCTGGCCTTGAAAAACGAAGGCAAGAAGGTTGTTTGTTGGAATGAGGACGGAGTGCCGGACAAGCTCGCGTTTCTCGATCCAGACCATCTCGTAACACGGCCGCGGCGCGGCATGGAATTCGATTGCGTCATCGCGACTGACGCGGCCAGCTTCGAACGCCTCGGCAAGGTGGGTGCCTGCATTGGCAACCGAAAGTTGTTCATCAACATCGACCATCACAAAAGCAACACCCGGTATGCGGACATCAACTGGGTTTCCGCCAAGGAGCCTTCGAGTGGTGAAATCATTTTCCGCTTGCTCAAGACCGCCAACTGGCCGATCACACCGCAAATTGCCGACTGCCTCTTTACTGCGGTCTCAACCGATACCGGCTCCTTCCAGTATCCCAGCACCCGGCCGAGCACCTACAACGTGGCGGGCGAACTGGTGAAGCGCGGCGCGAACCTCGCGAAGATTTGCGATGAAGTGTATCAATCCTATCCCCTCTCGCGCGTTCGATTGCTGCAGCACGTTTACAATCATTTCCGCCTCGCGCACGACAATCAAATCGCCTACTTCTGGTTGAGGAAGGCGGATTTTGTTCGCACGGGCGCGGACACGGATGATTCTGAAGGTCTGATCGACCATATTCGCGCCATTGAACCGGTGGTGGTGGCGTGTGTGTTTGAAGAATTGGGACCCGATTTGACCCGGATCAGCCTGCGTTCCAAAAGCGACAAGGTGAATGTGAACGAGATTGCCGCCGAATTCGGCGGGGGCGGCCACATGGCGGCGGCGGGGGCACGCATCCCAGGTTCGCCGGCCTCGGCCCAGCGGCGGGTGATCGCGGCGGTCAAGAAGGCATTGGACGCCGCCCACTAAGTCAGTTTTCGCGGCTCCACCCGATCAGATGGCCTACGACTTTGCATGGCAGTATTTCCGTTATTATTGAATTGATTTTGAATTTCTATGCATGAATTTGACGCCCTGGACGGTGCTTTATTGATCGACAAGCCGGTTGGCCCCACCTCGCACGACGTGGTGGATGCCATCCGGCGGCAGTTTCGAATTAAAAAAGTTGGGCATTGCGGCACTCTGGATCCAAACGCCACGGGTCTCCTCATCATCGTGCTGGGTCGGGGCACAAAGCTGTCTGAAAAATTAATGTCGTCGGACAAGGTATATGAAGGCTCGGTCAAGCTCGGGGAAACCACGGACAGTTACGATGCCGACGGCGAGTTGGTGACCTCGCTGCCGGTGCCGCCGACAACGCTGGAAGAGTTAAACGAACTGGCGGCCACCTTTGTTGGCGACCAGATGCAGATGCCACCCATGGTTTCCGCGATCAAGAAGGATGGCGTGCCGCTTTACAAACTGGCGCGGAAGGGAATCGAAGTGCCACGCGAGCCGCGTTTGGTGCATGTTTACAACTTCCGCTTCAGCGATTATCACGAGCCGCTGGGCCACTTCCGCGTGGCGTGCACGAAGGGAACCTACGTGCGCAGTCTCGCGCATGATCTCGGTCAAAAACTCGGTTGCGGCGCCCATCTCGCCAACCTGCGGCGGCTGGTCTCCGGCAAGTTTGACGTCGCGGACGCGATTCAGTTTGAGCAGGTGCTGGCGCTCTCGCAAAGCGATCTGGAGAAGCGGGTACTTCCGTTTCTGAAGCTGATCTGACCCAATGCAAATCGTGTTATGATCAATACTGAGATTGGGAATGAGGACCGCCAGCGCTGCCGGCTGAATCTCAATCCCGATTCCGGGTTTGGCCCTTCCTGCCCTCTGCTTCGCCTGGAGCCATGAAAATCATCCACGCCGCAAGCGAACTGAAACCCGAGGGTCGCAGAGTTTGCCTGGCGATTGGATTTTTTGACGGCGTACATCTCGGACATCAGCAGATCATCCGCCAGACCATCGCCGATGCGCAGCAGCATGAGGCGTTGTCATTGGTGGTGACCTTTGACCAACATCCCAACACCGTCGTTGCCCCCCAACGCGTGCCGCCGCTGATTTATTCGCTGCCACAAAAGCTTCGAGTGATCGGGTCCTTGGGGTGTGACGCCCTCTTGTTGATCCATTTTGACCAAGCCTTCAGTCAACAGCCGGGAGAAGTTTTTATCCGCAGCCTGGCCCGGGATCTCGGCCAAGTTCAGAGCCTGTGCGTGGGGAGCACCTTCACCTTCGGATACAAACGCGGAGGGAACGTGGCTTTGCTCAAGACACTGGGTGAGGAGTTGCGATTCATTGTGCATGGAATGTCAGCGGTTGCCCTGGATGGCAGGATCGTGAGCAGCACCCGCATCCGGGAGGCGATCCGCGCCGGCGATCTCGATGCTGCCAGCCAAATGCTGGGACGGGCCTATTCGCTCGCCGGGCAGATCATCCCCGGGGATCAGCTCGGCCGCAAACTCGGATTCCCCACCGCCAATTTGGAGGTTGCGGGATTGGCGTTGCCGCCGAACGGGGTCTATGCCGTTCACGCCCTCGTCCGGGGCCAAACTCATCGCGCGGTGGTGAACATCGGTTTTCGTCCGACCCTGAAAAGCCCCACGCCGCAAATCCGAGTCGAGGCCCATATGCTGGATTTCCAAGGCGAGCTCTACGGCGAGGAAATGGAGATCACCTTCGTGAAGAAGTTACGCGAGGAGCAAACCTTTCCTTCCCTCACCGCGCTTCAAGAACAGATTGCCCGGGACCTCACTTCCGCCCGGGCACAATTCTGAGCCCCGCCCGCCGGGCGGCCTCAGGCCGTTTCCAGAATGGGTTGTTGTTTCTTGGTGATCACTTCGCTCAGCACCCGTGCCAGATCTTCCATGACATACGGCTTGGGAATGACCCCGCTGAAACCATATTCCTGGAAGTTGGCCATCACGGGGTCGTAGGAATAACCGCTCGAAACGATCGCCCTCACCTGCGGATCCAGTTCCTTGAGGCGGCGGATGGCTTCCTTCCCGCCCATGCCTTCAGGAACGGTCAGATCCATGATGACTGCGGCGAAGGCTTGGTCCGATTGCTTCGCCGCTTGGTAACGCTGCAGCGCTTCCGCTCCATCACGGGCCGTTTCCACTTCATAACCCATCATCTGGAGCATCTCGCGCACCAGGGTGAGAATGTCCACCTCATCGTCCATGACCAGCACGCGGCCCTGGCCAAAAAACCGTCTTTGATCGGTGTCATGTGCCGGCGCGATTTCCGGCTTGAAGGAAGCCGGCAAATAAATCCGGAAGGTGGTGCCGCGGGCCACGTAGGATTCCACGTTGATCTGGCCGTCGTGCTTGCGGATGACCGAGTAGGCGCTGGCCAGGCCGAGACCTCGGGCGTGCTTTCGCGTGCTGAAGTAGGGGTCAAAAATTCTTGAAATGTGTTCCGGTGCAATGCCGGTGCCAAAGTCCCGGACGGAAATCTTCACGTATTTTCCAGCCGCCAAAGGAGGCAGGAAACCGGCGTCGAATTCCACGTTTTCAGCGCGCACCTCGATTCTCCCTCCCTCGGACATGGCTTGCACGGCGTTGAGCACGAGGTTGTGGATTACCTGACGGAATTGCCCCTCGTCCACTTCCACCGACCAAAGCTCGGCCGGCAGGGAGAACTCACAATGCACGCTGGCACCATGGAGGGTAAAAAGCGTGGCATCCTTCACGATGTGAGCCAGCTGCACCTGTTTGCGAATCGGGGCTCCGCCGCGGGCGAACATCACCAGTTGTTGCGTTAATTCCTTCGCACGCATGGCCGCCTTTTCGACGCCCAATAACCGTTCGAGCATTTTTTCCGAGGAGTGGGCATTCATCCGCGCCAAGGAAAGGTTACCGAGGATGCCGAGGAGGATGTTGTTGAAGTCATGGGCGATGCCGCCCGCCAGCAGGCCAACGGATTCCAGTTTGCTTTCCTTCAGCAGTTCCGCCTCGCTCTTTTGCTTTTCAGTGATGTCCCGGAATACCAGCACCACGCCGATGATCCCACCGGTCTTGTCCCGGATGGGCGCGGCGGAATCGGCAATCGCCCGTTCGGTGCCATCCCTGGCGATCAGAATGGAAGCCTGACTGGGCGCGGCAATTACCCCCGTGCGCAAAACATCCTCCACCGGGTTCGGACACCGCTCACGGGTCTTTTCCTGGATGACATTAAAAAACTCCGCCAACGTTTTGCCCAAGGTTTCCACCTGGAGCCACCCGGTCAATTGCTCACCGACTTTGTTGATCGAGAGTACCCGTCCCGTGGTATCGGTGGTGATGACTCCATCCCCGATCGAATACAAAGTCACCGCCAACCGCTCCGTCTCCGCTGCCAAGGCGGCTTCGGATTGCCGCAGCTCGGCAGAAATCTTTTCTGCGCGAGCGCGGGCGTTCACCTGCACACAAGTGATGCCGAACAGAAGGAAACTGAGACCGAGCGAGCAACCGAACGCCAGGATTGGAAGATAAGCCTGCGATTCAGCTTCAAAGGAAGGCAGCGTGGTAAAACGCATGCTCCAGGTGCGGTCCAGGATCGGCAGGGTGATAACTCGGGTAAAATGGGGATCGCCGCCGGGAACATTCTGCCCCTCGGGATAGTGCCCATAGAGCAAGTGTTCCCAGGTCGGCGCTCCTTCATAGACGCTAAAACCGACGACCGAATTAGATTGCTTGCCGAAAATGCTGGCCATCAGCTTCGCCGGCTCGAAGGCGGAACAGATGAACCCTTGCAACGCCGCCCGACGCTCGTCAACGGTGGCAGTGGTGGCCCCGTTGCGATAAACCGGCAAATAAATCACAAACCCGGGGCGAGATTGGTTGTCAGGGCTCTGGTCGAGCATGGCAATCTTGCCGGTCGCCGTGGGCTGGCCGCTATCGCGAGCATTCGCCAGCGCCTCCCGCCGGTCGGGACTTGCAAAATCGTCTTGCCCCAGCCCAGTCTGTAAACTTGAGTCGAAGCGACTGGCATATACCGTGGAATAGTAAAGGGGGCGGTCCCCTTCCGGCAGCACCCGAAAGCCTTGCCCCTCCCGAGCACGCATGCGCTGCAAAAAGCCGGTTAGGCGATCCCGGCCAACCTGCTCAAGATACCCGATGCCGCGAATTCCAGGATAATGTTGCTCAATCTGCAAATGGGACACATATTTTTGCCATTCGTCGGCTGTGACCGAGGAACTGGCCGCAAACAATCCACGCACCGCCAACATTTCATCCACATACCGGGGCATGCGTTGCTCGATAACTGCCTGCTGTTCCTGAACAATCCTGTCGAACCGTGCCTGGTTCCGCCCCTCGACGTTCGTCTTGACCCGGTAATAGATAAAGCCGGTCGGCACCAAGGAAAGCGCTAGCACGAGATACGCTATCCGCATCCGTATAAAGTGCTTCCGCAGATTTGAGAACACCTCTTTCATCAACCTGCTATTAGCAGGTTACGTGCTAGGCACCGGAGGAAAATCTATAAAGTTTTATCTGAACAGATTTTCTCGTTTTTTTGTCCATGGGTCAGTACTATTGTGCAAAATAAACAATGAATACAGGAATCAACGCGATTAACGCGGCCGTTCAGGAATCCAGCGCCTTCGTACGGCCATTATTCAATGAACTCGGCAAGGTCGTCATCGGGCAGAGCTACCTGGTGGAACGCCTGACCATCGGGCTCCTCGTCAATGGCCACGTCCTGCTGGAAGGTGTCCCAGGCCTGGCCAAGACCTTATCGGTGAAATCCTTGGCTGCCTGTCTCAGCGTCAAATTCTCACGCCTGCAATTTACGCCGGACATGCTCCCGGCAGACGTCGTCGGCACCCAGATTTACAACCCCCAATCCGGTGGGTTCACCACCCGCCGCGGCCCCATTTTCGCCAATCTGGTTCTGGCCGATGAAATTAACCGGGCCCCCGCCAAGGTTCAAAGCGCGCTGCTGGAAGCGATGCAGGAAAGACAGGTCACCATCGGCGACCAAACCTTCCGTTTGGAGGACCCCTTCCTGGTGCTGGCGACCCAGAACCCGATCGAGCAGGAAGGGACCTATCCCCTGCCCGAGGCGCAAGTTGATCGCTTCATGCTCAAACTCAAGATCGGCTACCCGACCCGGGCCGAGGAACGCCAGATTCTGGAGCTGATGGCCCATACGACCAATCTTCCCAGTGCCACCGCCGTGGTCACTGCGGAGCAGATTCTGGCGGCCCGGAGGATTATCAACGAGATCTACATCGACGACAAGGTGAAGGACTACATTGTGGATCTGGTCTGCGCCACGCGCGATCCCGAGGCCTACAAGATCCAGTTGAAGGATTTTATCCAGCTCGGGGCTTCACCGCGCGCCACGATTGCGCTCACCCTTGCCGCCAAGTCCTTTGCCTTTTTGCGGGGCCGTGGTTACGTGACGCCGCAGGACGTCAAGAGCATCGGCATGGATGTGCTCCGCCACCGCGTCACGATCACCTACGAGGCCGAGGC
>JAQGOT010000489.1 GCA_028293465.1 Pedosphaera sp.
CGCACCTCGGAACGGACGGCGTTGGCCGCAAGATTCCGCGTCGTGCGATGCAGCCAGCCCGCCAGCACGGGCCGATCGGTGAGTTGCGGCGCATTTTGCGCAAAAGCCACAAACACGCCCTGCGTCACGTCCTCGGCCAGATGCGCGTCGCGAACCATCCGCACCGCGGCCGAATGGACCAAATCAACGTGTCGGCGCACGAGCTCGGCAAACGCCGCCTCCGAGCGGCGCTCCGTGTAGTCCCGCAACAATTGTTGGTCTGTTAAAGTGAGCATTCATTAGATAGTAACCGCCGGGGCTGAAATCGGACAGGGAACAAACAAGCTTAGCCGTAACAATTCAATTAGCCACGGATGGCACAGATTTCACAGAAAACAGATTTCTGAATCCGTGCCATCCGTGCAATCTGTGGCTAACCTTCTCCATTATTCCGGCTTGGAACGGCATTTCGCGCTTTGGCTTGTTTCGCATCTTTAAACTCGTGATGACAGGAGTATATTAGAAAGCAGGTTAAAGCCGACGCCCCGCGGATTGGAGTTTTTGCCGCTTCCTCCATAAAATCGCTGGTTCAGGGAGGGTTAAAGCCCTCACGAAAGCACCCCTGAACCAAGAGCGCGGGGCGAATGGTGAACGTGCCGGTTGGAACTTCGGTGCGAGGTTCCTTCGTCAAAAACCGAAGCAGAGCGGCGTCAGGTTTTTGGACGGCACGTTCTGCACGCCCCCCAAGCCTTCGGGCTGGCGACGCTGTAGGCCAAAATTTTCTTGAATGAAATGGGTGACAGGCGTAGGAAAGGAGCATGTCAACACCCTCCTCTCGTCGGAGTTTTGCCTCCCTCACCCGTCGTCAATTTATCTACGCCTCGGCCATGGCCGCGAGCGCCACGGCCTTGACCGGTTTCGCCGCGCCGAAACCCAAGTTTAAGTCACCCAACGAAAAGCTGGATCTCGGCATCATCGGTTGCGGCGGCAAAGGCCAGGCGGATTCGCAGGGCCTTTCCGGAGAAAATATCGTCGCGTTGTGCGACGTTGACGCCGACAGCCTGGCGGCGGCTGCCAAGAAATGGCCGAACGCGCGTTGCTATCGCGATTACCGGGTCATGATCGAAAAGGAAAAGTCCATCGACGCCGTCACGGTATCCATTCCCGATCACCAGCACGCCCCCGCCGCGATGCTCGCCATCAAGGCCGGCAAACATGTCTATTGCCAGAAGCCGCTGACCCACACCGTCAGCGAGGCCCGCGCCCTCACGTTGGCGGCGCGCAAATACAAAGTCATGACCCAAATGGGCAATCAAGGCCATTCCAGCGACGATATCCGCAAACTTTGCGAGATGATCTGGTCCGGTGCCATCGGCCCCGTGCGCGAAGCCCATTGCTGGACCAACCGCCCCATCTGGCCGCAAGGCCGGCAGCGTCCGTCCGGTCAGGATCCCGTGCCCAGCCATCTGGATTGGAACCTCTGGATCGGTTCCTCCCAGATGCGCCCGTTCGTTGAAAAATGGCCGGAAGAAACCACGGAGGGCGGCAAGAAGCGCGGCGGCGGCAACGTCTATCATCCCTTCGCCTGGCGCGGATGGTGGGACTTCGGCTGCGGCGCGTTGGGCGACATGGCCTGCCACGTCATGGACGGCGCCAACTGGGCTTTGAAACTGGGCGCTCCCACGAGTGTGGAACTCGTGGATTCCTCCCCCATTTGCACGGAAATGGCCCCGAGCTGGTCCATCCTCCG
This sequence comes from Pedosphaera sp., assembly GCA_028293465.1. Lineage (GTDB taxonomy): Bacteria > Verrucomicrobiota > Verrucomicrobiia > Limisphaerales > Pedosphaeraceae > JAQGOT01. The sequence goes on from JAQGOT010000489.1 coordinate 1,730, forward strand.
TTATCACTTCCCCGCCCGCGGCGAAAATCCTCCCTGCACCCTGACCTGGTATGACGGCGGCAAGCTGCCGGAACGGCCCAAGGAAATGGAAAAGGAAAACTTCGGGCAGAGCGGCACCATCTTCATCGGCGACAAGGGCAAGATCATGTGCGACGAATATTGCGACCGTCCGCGCCTGCTCCCCGAGTCGAGCATGGCCGATTACAAGCGCCCCGATCCCACCATCCCCCGCGTCCCGGAAAACAACCCGTACCTCGATTTCGCGCGCGCCTGCAAAGGCGGTCCCGCAGCCTGCTCGAATTTCGACGTCTCCGGTCCGTTCACCGAGATGGTCCTCCTAGGCAACCTCGCCCTTCGCATCGGCAAGAAAATCGAATGGGACTCCGCCAAGATGCGCGTCAAGAATTGTCCGGAGGCCGATCAATTCATCCACGCCAAGTATCGCAAAGGCTGGTCGGTTTAATCGCAGCATCTTACCACGCAAAACCCCGGGACGGGTAACTCTTGTCCCGGGGTTTTTGCCGTACTGTCGTCATTCGCTACTTTACAGTCTGGGGCAAAGTCCCCATTCCGACCCCGTTTGATGACGACTAACGTGTACTAGCCGGGATGAGGCAATGCTTCTCCGGTCTGGATGCGGAAATCCTGACCGGTCAATTGGTTGCTTTGGAGGCCGGCATCAAAAAGGCGTGTACGATGGCAGAAAGTGTTAGCGATTTTCTAGTTCAACGTCTTTCCGATTGGGGGGTCAAACGAATCTACGGCTACCCTGGTGACGGCATCAACGGCATCATGTCCGCCTTGGAGAAAGCCGAGGATCGAATGGATTTCGTCCAGGTGCGCCATGAGGAGATGGCCGCCTTCATGGCGTGTGCCCACGCCAAATTCACCGGCGAAATCGGGGTTTGCTGCGCCACCTCCGGACCGGGCGCCATTCATCTGTTGAACGGGCTCTACGATGCGAAAATGGATCATCAACCCGTCCTCGCGCTCGTGGGCCAACAATCACGCGCCTCCCTCGGCGGCGATTACCAGCAGGAGGTTGACCTGGTCAACCTCTTCAAGGATGTCGCCCACGAGTATGTCCAGATGGCAACTATTCCCGCACAGATTCGGCATTTGGTGGATCGTTCAGTGAGGATCGCGCTGGCCGAACGGACGGTCACGTGCATCGTCATCCCCAACGATTTGCAGGAGTGCGAGGCCGAACCTGTCCCGCCGCATAAGCATGCCACCATCCATTCCGGGATTGGCTACAGTTCCCCGCGTGTCATCCCGTCCGCGCAGGATCTCCGCAAGGCGGCGGACATCCTGAACGCAGGCAAGCGCGTGGCGATGCTCGTTGGCGCCGGGTGCCTTCGCGCGACGGATGAGGTCATCGAAGTCGCCGAGCTTCTTGGCGCGGGCGTTGCCAAAGCCTTGTTGGGCAAAGCGGCTGTGCCGGACGAACTCCCCTTTGTCACGGGTTCCATTGGCCTGCTGGGCACCAAGCCGAGTTGGGACTTGATGATGAATTGCGACACGCTGCTGATGGTCGGCAGCAACTTTCCCTATCCGGAATTCCTCCCCAAGGAAGGCGCAGCCCGCGGCATTCAGATCGATATCGACGCCAAGGTCTTGAGCATACGTTACCCCATGGAACTCAGCCTGGTTGGCGACAGCGCGGAAACCTTGCGCGCGTTGATGCCGTTGTTGGAGCGCAAAACCGACCGCTCCTGGCGCGGTCAAATCGAAGCAGGCGTTCGCGAATGGTGGGAGGTGCTCGAAGCGCGCGCCATGAACACGGCCCACCCGATCAATCCTCAGCGTTTGTTCTGGGAGCTTTCTCCGCGCCTGCCCGACCGGTGCATTGTCTCCGCCGATTCAGGTTCCTCCGCCAGTTGGTATGCGCGCGATTTGAAATTCCGCCGCGGCATGATGGGCTCACTTTCCGGGGGCCTGGCCACCATGGGGTCGGGCGTCCCCTACTCGGTCGCGGCAAAATTTGCCTTTCCAGACCGGGTCGCCATTGCCTGCGTTGGCGACGGTGCCATGCAGATGAACGGCATCAACGGCCTGATCACGATTTCCAAGTATTGGAAGGAGTGGAGCGATCCCCGCCTGGTTGTGCTGGTCTTGAACAATCATGATTTGAACATGGTCACGTGGGAACAGCGGATTTTGTCGGGCTTTCCCAAATTTGAAGCCTCACAGGTGCTGCCCGAATTTCCCTACGCGGAGTACGCCGGCATGCTGGGTCTCAAGGGCATCCGTTTGGATGACCCGAACGAGATTGGCGCGGCTTGGGACGAAGCTCTTTCCTCAGAGGTGCCGGTCGTCATCGACGCCCACACCGATCCGGAAGTGCCCACCTTGCCCCCGCACATTTCCTACGAGCAGGCAAAAAATTACATGAAATCGATCATCAAGGGTGATCCCGATTCCCGGGCCATGATCCGCCAGTCGTACCAGGAAATGGTGGCCGGTTGGATCCCGCACCGCACCCGCGAGCACGAACATGAACACGTCGGCGAGGAACAGTTAACGCATAAATAACCAGGAGCATCATCATGGAAACAACCGCCAGCATCCGCAAACATCCCATTCACCCCATCCTCGTCGGCATTCCGATCGGGCTCTGGGTTTTTTCACTCATCTGCGACCTCGTTTATTATTTCGGCCTGGGCGGAACGGAGTGGGAAAGCGTGGCCTTATATACCTTGGGGGGAGGCATAGTCACGGCCTTGCTTGCGGCCATTCCGGGAGTCATCGACCTCACGTCCATCACCGATCCCAAGCTGAAGCGGATCGGGATCATTCACATGATCATCAACCTGGTGGTGGTGCTTTTATATGTCATTAATTTTGCCCTGCGCCAAGGCGCGACGGCACCCAGGCTGCTGCCTTTGATTTTGTCCCTGGTCGGCGTGGGCCTGCTGGGCGTTTCCGGCTGGCTGGGCGGCGAACTGGTGCATGTGTATGGCGTGAGCGTGGCCGAGGACAAAAGGCCGGGCGGCACGCGACCGTTATGATTTATTCCCTTCGGCCCGCTGACCAGGCAGTCAGCGCCCCGAAGGGCTGAAAAAACGAAAGGAAAATATTATGAGTGATGACTTGAAAGGGAAAAAAATTGCGATTCTGGTCGCGGATGGTTTCGAACAGGTGGAGATGACCGGGCCGCGCGACGCGCTGGAAGAAGCCGGGGCGGAGACCGATCTGATTTCGCCGGCGGACAAGAAGGTGAAGGGCTGGGACCTCACCAAGTGGGGGCGCAGCTTCAAGGTGGACGTTCCGCTCGCGGAGGCACACGCCGACGAATACGACGCCATCCTGCTCCCCGGCGGTGTGATGAATCCCGACAAACTGCGCGTGATCCCGCAGGCAGTGGACTTTGTGAAGGCCTTCGCCGACGCGGGCAAACCGATCGCCTCCATCTGCCATGGGCCGTGGACCTTGATCGAAACAGGCATGGTAAAAGGCCGCCGAATGACTTCGTGGCCCTCGCTCCAGACGGACTTGCGGAACGCCGGCGCGGAGTGGGTGGATGAGGAAGTGGTGGTGGACAACGGTCTGGTGACCAGCCGTAAGCCCGCCGACATTCCTGCCTTTAATGGCAAAGTAATCGAGGAATTCCGCGAAGGGGCCCACAAGCCGGAGCAGCATCCCGAACACGCCGGGCACGCAATGGCCGGCAGCGGCACGCATTAACACGGCGGGTTCAAGAGCCGCCGTTGTCTCGCCACGACTCCAAAGGCGCGAATAAAACCGGAGAAATGAAAAGAAACAGGAGTGTATCATGGGTTACTATTGGTGGATTCCCATTCTCCTGATTGCCTTGGCAGCTCTGGTGGTGCTCGCCCGTGGAAGCAAGCGGCAACCGGGCTCTCCGCTGGACGAACGCCAGCGCTCGCCCGAGGCAATCAAGCGGGGAAAATTCTTTAACCGAGAATAGCCAGTGGGTGGTCGGCGGGCGGTGGCTGCCAATCACCTGGCTGAGTGACATGGAAAGGAAGTCTGTATGCCACATACCACTTGGAAACCGTTTACCGAACACGGAAAGCTGAGCACTGAGTCATGATGAAGTCAAAAGTGTTATTCGACAATTTCAGCGGTGAAAAGACCTATGCCCTGGTCTTGGAGACCGGGGATGAAGTGGTGTCGAGCCTGTTGCGATTCGCCACGGAGAACGAATTGACGGCCAGCCATTTCACCGCCATCGGCGCGCTGAGCGAGGTCACGCTCGGCTATTTCAATTTGAACAAAAAGGATTACAAAAACATCCCCATCAAAGAGCAGGTGGAAGTCCTCTCCCTCGTCGGCAATGTTGCCATGGACAAGGGCAAGCCGAGAGTCCATGCCCATATTGTCGTGGGCAAGTCCGACGGCACGGCGCATGGCGGTCACCTGGTCGAGGCTTACGTGCGGCCGACTTTGGAGGTGATCATCGATGAATCACCCGAATATCTGCGCCGGCGATTCGACCCGGAAATCGGGTTGGCGTTGATTGATTTGGATGCCTGACGCGCCTCCGGCAATCGAGCCCGCGCAAACCAGCCTACCTTTGGTCATCACGACGAAACCCAAAATCAGGAACCACGATGAACTTACGCAGCGAAACCAAGACCGCCGGACTTTTCCTGCTTCTGGCCTGGGGAGCAGCCGGCTGCGCCAGCCGCGAAGCCAACCAGCACCAGTCAACGATGACAACAACACGTTACGGCCCCAGGCGAGCCCAGGCTGTTGTCTATCTCACCCCGACCCGTGGCAGCAAGACGATCGGCACGGTCACTTTCACCCCGGTCACCGACGGTGTCCGGGTGGTCGCCGGCATGACCGGGCTGGCTCCGGGTTTGCATGCCTTTCATATTCATGAGAATGGTGATTGCTCCGCCCCCGACGCGAGTTCAGCCGGAGGGCATTACAATCCGACCGGCATGCCGCATGGCGGCCCCGGGTCCATGAACCGCCACATCGGCGACATGGGAAACTTCGCCGCCGACGCGAACGGTGAAGCGCATCTCGACTTCGTTGACACGCATCTGACCCTGAGCGGACCTTATTCCATCATCGGCCACGCTTTGATTGTCCATGCTGGCGCGGATGATTATGTCTCGCAACCAGCCGGCAATTCGGGTCCGCGCGTGGCCTGCGGTGTGATCATGTCGAGATAGCAATTCAAACGAACATCGAATGAGCCTTATGAAATCCAGGGACACACTTGGCGCCCGCTTCGCGCGCGGCGCGCTCGCCGGATTGGCCGGGAACATGGCCTTGCAGGCCGCGCAAACTGTCCGCCAGAATTGGCTTCCCCGGGCCAACCCGCCGATCCAAGGAGACCCCGCCGCCTTCATGGTGGAGAAATTGGAGCATGCACTGCCGGCAAGGTTCCGCCGGAAAGTGCCGCGTCAAGTCGAGGATGCGGTCGCCGCCTCACTGCCTGTGGGCTATGGCGTCACCTTCGGCTCGCTCTACGGCGCGGTCCGGCCAAGGGGCGGCAATGTGGTATTGGATGGCGTCGGCCTCGGGGTGGCGAGTTGGGCGGCTGGATTTCTGGGCTGGCTGCCGGCCACCGGCTTGATGCCTCCGGTTTCAAAACATCAATCCAAGCAAGTGGCCGCCAGTCTTATCGAGCACGCTATCTATGGGATCGCCGTGGTGGCGACCTACGATTGTCTGCGTCGGAATCTCTGACCGTCACTCCTTGAGCGACCGAAGCAACCTGCCGACGCTTCGGGGAAAACAAAAGGCCAGCCCCTTCCCTTGCGAGGCTGGCCCAAAATGACACACCCTCACACAAGGGCAGCCGTGGCTACCTTAACCCGTCGGGCTCGCCGAAAATGTCGGACTCTCCCTCATCTTGCGGTAAGCGGTTGTCCTACCCGCCAGCCCAACTCCGATGGTGCACGCGTCTTATTTCGCGACTGCGGCAGCGGCTTCGGGTTCAACTTGCTTGGAAGCATCGGGCCGGGCCGGTGAACTGGTTTCTTTGGAGCGGGTCAATAAAAACCCCAGCGAAGCCATGAGAACCATGGACGCAATAATGCTGATGAAGCGCAGCCCTAATTTTTCCATGGGGGAAGTATGAAGGGTTGACGGAGAAAAACTAGAAAAGTTTATCCCTGATCGCGAGCCGATCCCAGGCATGCGCGCTTGGCTTTAATGCTGACGCGACCCGGCGGTTTCTGGTAAGCTTTGGTCATGAACACCCATCCTGTCGTCCTCGTCACCGGTGCCAGCCGGGGGCTTGGCCGCGGCATTGCCCGGAGTTGCGCCCTCGTGGGTTGCAGTGTGGCCATTCATTTCCAGGGTAACGAAACCGCGGCGCAGGAGACCAAACAACTTTGTGAATCTGTCGTTGCGAGCTCCAGTCAGAAGTTCATCGTGGTCCAAGGTAATATTGCTTCCAGCACCGATCGGGTGCGGTTGTTCGAGCAGACCCTTGCCGGTTTGGGCTGGCTGGATGCGTTGATCAACAACGCCGGCATGGCGCCCCGCGTGCGTGCGGATATCACCGAGACGGACGAGGAAAGTTACGACGAGGTGATGAGCGTCAACTTGAAAGGCCCTTACTTCCTTTCGCAGCTCGCCGCACGTCATTGGCTGAAGCATCCCGGGCAGAGCCGTTTGCCGGGCGGTTACAAGTTGGTGTTCATCACTTCGATTTCGGCCGACACGGCCTCGGTCAACCGCGGCGAATATTGTCTTTCCAAGGCGGGGCTGGCGATGGCGTGCCAGTTATGGGCCACCCGGCTCGCCAACGAGGGCGCGCAGGTGTTCGAAATCCGCCCCGGCATCATGGAGACGGACATGACCTCGGGTGTGAAGGAAAAATACGACAAGTTGATCGCCGAAGGTCTGGTCCCCCAGCAGCGCTGGGGCAAACCCGAGGATGTGGGACTGGCAGTCGAGGCGATTTTGAAAGGCCACCTCCCCTTTTCGACTGGCGGAGTCATCCCCGTGGATGGCGGGTTTCATCTTCGACGGTTGTAATTTTATGCTCAAAATTGATTTCTCCCTGACCGCTCGGAAACTCCTTCCAGCGGTGCGAAATGTTTTCGAGCTTTCCGCGAAGAAAATTGACCGGCTCGAACGGCGCTGGCGACCGGACGCGGGCGCGCCAGTTTTCACCGTGAAGGGTCGTTACACCGCGCGCGGGTGGACGGAATGGACGCAGGGTTTTCAGTTCGGCTCCGCCATCCTGCAATTCGATGCCACGGACGAGGGCGCCTTTTTGAAATCGGGGCGCGCTGCCACCGTCCAGCGGATGGCCTCCCACATCAGCCACATCGGGGTGCATGATCACGGGTTTAACAACGTCAGCACCTACGGCAACCTCCTGCGGCTCGGCCACGAAGGGCGCACCTCTCCCAATGAATGGGAACGCAACTTCTACGAACTCGCCTTGAAACTTTCAGGCGCGGTGCAGGCAGCGCGTTGGACCCAGCTCACGCCCGATCTGGGCTACGTCTATTCCTTCAACGGACCGCACTCGCTTTTCAGCGACACCATCCGCTCGATGCGCGCGCTGGTCCTAGGCCACCAACTCGGGCATTGCCTGATGGGCGAGCGCGACGCCCGGATTTCGCTGCTGACGCGGATGTTGCAGCACGCGGAAGCCACGAGCCGTTACAATGTGTATTTCGGCCGGGGACGCGACGCGTATGATGTGCGCGGCCGCGTGGCGCATGAATCCATTTTCAATCTCAACGATGGGAGTTATCGCTGCCCCAGCACGCAACAGGGCTACTCCCCGTTCTCGACCTGGACGCGCGGCCAGGCGTGGATCCTCTGCGGCTATGCCGAGCAATTGGAATTCCTCGCCACGCTGCCCGGTGAGGAGCTCGCCGCTGCGGGTAGAAAGAAAAAAGTCTTGGACCGCTTCGAGGAGGTCGCCAGCGCCGTGGCGGACTTTTGGCTCACGCAAACTCCCACCGATGGCATCCCGTACTGGGACACGGGAGCGCCAGGCTTAAGCAAATTGAAAAACCATCTCGATCGGCCAAGCGACCCGTTCAATGATCATGAGCCAGTCGATAGTTCGGCAGCCGTCATTGCCGCCCAGGGCTTGATCCGTCTCGGAAATTATTTGCGCAGCAAAGGCCAGGACAAAAACGGACGGCGCTACCATCTGGCCGGCCTGACCATCGCCAAGCACCTGTTCGCCGATCCCTATCTGTCCCGCGACATGAAGCACGAGGGACTGATCCTCCATTCCATTTACCATCGGCCCAACGGCTGGGACTACACTCCGCCCGGTGCGCGGGTGCCGTGCGGCGAATCCTCCATGTGGGGCGATTACCACGCGCGCGAACTGGCCCTCATGTTGCTCCGCGAAGCTACCGGCAAACCGTATTACACCTTCTTCCTCAAAGCTTGATTCACCTTTTATGACGCCGCCGAAAATCGTCCGCATTCCTTCGCTGAAAACCGTCGAAGCTTTCGGCGAGCTGGTTCAGAACCTGGGGCTCGATTTGCAGTTTGAAAAGGGGCTTTCAATCGGCCCCGCCTCCGCGTTGACGCAACCTCTTAAATTCAACAACCGGGCGATCGGGAACCGGTGGGCGATCCATCCCATGGAAGGCTGGGACGGTACCACCACGGGCGGAGTCACGGAACCGATGATCCGCCGCTGGCAGCGTTTCGGCGAGAGCGGGGCGAAGCTCATTTGGGGTGGTGAGGCCATGGCGGTGCGCCCGGATGGTCGCGCAAACCCGAATCAACTCATCATCAACGAGGAGAACAAAGCGGGCATCGCCCAACTCCGTGAAGCGCTCATCCAGGCGCACAAGGCTAAATATGGTTGGACGGACGATTTGCTCATCGGCTTTCAGCTCACTCACTCCGGCCGCTTCTGCCGGCCCACGGACAAAAAGCAGTTGGCTCCACGGATTGCCTTTCGCCATCCCCTGCTGGATCCCAAGTTCGGCATCACCAGCGATGCGCCGATCTTCAGCGACGATGAGTTGAAGGGTTTGATTGATGATTACGTGCGCGCGGCGAAAATCGCGGCCGACATCGGCGCTGACTTTGTCGATATCAAGCATTGCCACGGATATTTGCTGCACGAATTTCTCGGCGCGCATACGCGGCCCGGGCCGTTCGGCGGCTCGCTGGAAAACCGGACCCGGCTCGTACGGGAAATCGTGGCCGGCATTCGGGCCGTCGCGCCGCGACTGGAAATCGGCGTGCGCTTGAGCGCATTTGACCTGGTTCCGTTCAAACCCAATCCCGCTCTCGCCGAACCCGGCAAACTCGGCCCCGGCATACCGGATGATTTTTCCAAATGCCTGCCCTATCGCTACGGGTTCGGAGTGAACCCGCAGAATCCCGTGGAGTTCGACCTCACCGAACCGGTGGCCTTTCTGAAGATCCTGGAAAACCTGGGCATCAAGCTGGTGAACCTCTCAGCGGGCAGCCCGTATTATAATCCCCACGTTCAGCGCCCCGCCATTTACCCGCCCTCTGACGGCTATCAACCGCCGGAAGACCCGCTCGTGGGCGTGGCCCGGCAGATCAATGTGGTCAAGCAGTTGAAAATGGATTTCCCAAAAATGGTTTTCGTGGGCACCGGCTATTCTTATCTTCAGGAATATTTGCCGCACGTGGCGGAGCATTACGTGCGGCACGGGCACGTGGATGTGGTCGGACTGGGACGCGCGGTTTTATCCTACCCGGGCATGCTCGCCGATGCCACGAGCAAGGGAAAATTGGAAACCAAGTTCGTTTGTCGCACCTTCAGCGATTGCACCACCGCCCCGCGCAATGGCCTCCGCTCGGGCTGCTATCCGCTGGACGACTATTATAAAACCTTTGAGGACGCACCGAAGTTGAAGGAAGTTAAAAAGTCGGCAGGCACGCCCAAATAAAGGCCACGGGTAAGTCGCTGCGGAAAACAATCCTCACCGCGCGTTACGTGCGGCTTCGACGAATTCAGCCGCGAGCCGGGTTAATTCCAGCCAGTTCGCATCCCGAAGAATTTGCTGGCTGATCAGGGAAGACCCCACGCCCAGCGCCGCACAGCCAGCCTTGAGGAAATCCTCCACGTTATGCAAATCGACCCCGCCGGTCGGCACCATGCGCAGCTGGGGCAGCGGGGCGCGCAAAGCCTTGATGTAATTCGGCCCCAGGCCGTCGGCTGGAAAGATCTTGATGAAATCCGCGCCGGCTTCGTACGCCATCTGCGCTTCCGTCGGCGTGTAGGCGCCCAGCATGACGGGGCGGTCTGCGGCGTGAGCGACGTTCACCAGCTCCGGCCGCATGATGGGGCTGACTACGAATTGCGCCCCGGCCTCGATCGCCAACCGGCAAGTCAGGACATCCAACACCGTGCCGACGCCGATCAACGCCCGGGTGCCGAATTTCTGACTCGCCTCCCGGATGGCTTCAATCGCATTGGGCGTGGTCATGGTGATTTCCACGGCGATGACGCCCCCGGCGAGCAACGCTTCCGTCAGGGGAATGACCTGATCCGTCGATTTCGCGCGCACCACGGCAATAATCCCCGGATCAAGCAATTGACAAATGATTTCAGATTTGGAACGCATGCTTCCGGTAAACGATCAATTGTTGCTGGTTGATATCGGTTTGGGCGGGATTTTCAATGCAATTCGCCGGGGCCAACCCAGCGGACAGGCTCACGACAAATTCCGCTGATACCACTCCAGCGCCGCCTCCAGTCCCTGGGCGACGGTGTGGGTGGGTGCGTAGCCCAACAGATTTTGGGCCAGGGAAATGTCCGCTCGAGAGTGGAGAATATCACCGGGCCGCACCGGCAGGTGGATGGGCCGGTAATTCCGCAACGCAGGATGATCGGGCAGCAGGCGCTGATGGAGCAGGGCGAACAATTCATTCAGGGTGGTGCTGGAATTGAGGGCCGCGTTGAAGACCCGGTTGACCGCCCCGGGCTTCGAGGTGGTGGCGGCGAGCAGGTTGGCCTGGACGGTGTTGGCGACGTAGCAAAAATCGCGGCTGATGGAACCATCGCCATTGATGCGCAACGGCGCGCCTTTGAGCATGGCATTGATCCACTGCGGAATCACGGCGGCGTAAGCTCCGTGAGGATCCTGCCGCGCGCCGAAGACATTGAAGTATCTCAAGCCGATGGTTTCCAAACCGTAATTGCGCGCGAAAACACGGGCGTAAAGCTCATTGACCACTTTCGTCACCGCATAAGGCGAAAGCGGCCGGCCCACCTTGTCCTCGCGGTTGGGAAGGTCCGGATCATCGCCATAAACGGAACTGCTGGAAGCATAGACGAAGCGCTTCACCTTTTGATCGCGGGCGGCCACGAGCAGGTTCAAAAATCCCGTGACATTGCTCTCGTTAAAGCGGATGGGATCCTCGATGGACTGAGGCACGGAACCCAGCGCCGCCTGATGGAGAACATAATCAACGCCCTGACAGGCCCGCCGGCATAGTGCCGGATCCAAAATGTCGCCCTGCAAAAATGTGAATCGCTCCCACTGCTCCGGTTCCAGCAGTCCGTTGACCTCCTGCAGGTTTTGCTTTTTGCCGGTGGCAAAATTATCCAGCCCGACGACTTTCTGATTCCAGCGCAACAAGGTTTCCACGAGGTGGGAACCGATGAACCCGGCCGCCCCGGTCACGAGCCAGCTCCGGGGTCGGCTCAAAAGTTCCTGGTGGATCTCTTCATAGGCGGTCATGGCTTGAGTTACGATGCGACACTCTGGCATGAGAGCCGCCGGTTTGCCCAGAAAAAATCCCTCGTGGTGCCGCTTGAGGTTCCATCACACCCACCCGCTGATCTTCTTAATTGACCCAAGCCAAAGCCCGTGGTGCCTGCTCATTTCCAACGCTTTTCTTCCAATTCCTCCAGCAACCGCCGGAACTTTTTTCCTTCGAATCGACCGGGGATAAGCGCGAGCTCAGGATGGACAGGTAAATCCACCTGGTAAGCACCCTCGGCAAAGGTGCCGGTGCCCCCGAGTTTTTGGAACCAGTCGCTCACGGAGCGGTTCTCCGGCAAAATGACCGCACGCAGCACCTGAATTTCACGCTCCCGAGCCATGAGGTAGAGGACAGCAAGCAGGTAATTTCCAAGACCCTTGTGTTGATAGGCGTCGATCACGGTCAGGGCCATTTCCGCCAAGGGCTGGTTGCCATTCAAGCGGACGAAGCGGGCGATGCCCAAAGCCGGCTGCCCGAGCGCGCTGGGATCCACCGCAATCCAAGCCACGTGGTTCTCCTGGTCCACCTCCGTGAAGTAGCGCAATTGTTCGGCGGTCAGCTTTGCCGTGGGGGTAAAAAATCGGAGATACCGGGAGTGAGGGGTCATCTGGACCAGCCCGTTGGTGATCCGTGATTTATCCTCCGGGATCACCGGGCGCAGGAGCGCACGAGTCCCGTCCTTCAAGTCCACCGTTATAGGCTCGTTCTGTTCGTGTGGCACATGCATGCGCAGAATTTCCCCGTCTCGTGAAGTATATCTCGAAATGGAACCGGAGCAACCACGGGTGTTGCCAGAATGGTTCGCCCGCCGAACTCTCATTGAGCATCGAACCGCGGGCCGCCCACCGCTCTGGCCAAGGTTTCCAAACTCCGGGATACTTTTACCGGATAGGGTTCAACCGGCTCAAGCCGGCGCAACGCAACCGGCAGGCTGTTCACCTCCGTGGCGACAAATTGGCGCGATTCCTCCAGGCGGCGCGCCGGGCGCAGCCGCTTTCCCGCGCGCATGTACGGTTGAATGAGTGCGTTCCGAACCTCGGCTTCGCCTTTGATCGTCAAGGTGTCGAAGGTCATTTTCCCGTTGGAGTCGTAGGCCCGATAAACCTGCTTGATGCCCGGCCAAGTGACCTTGCCCTCGGAGAGCTTGAAACGCGCGCGTCCCGCATATTCCTCCAGTTTATAGGCGCAATCCAGAAACGGCGCGTCCGAGGAAGTGCTCATGTGCGTGCCCACCCCAAAACCATCGATGGGCACACCACCCCGCGCCAACTCCTGCAATTTGTATTCATCCAGACCGCCGCTGGCGAAAATGCGAACCTCATGCAGACCACCCCGATCCAGTATTTCCCGCACTCGGCGGGCATGGACGGCCAGGTCGCCGCTGTCCAATCGCACAGCCTGGATGCGGATGAAGTCGCGCGCCAGCAGGCGGGCGAGGCTGACGACTTTTTCGGCGGCCGTCTCGGTATCGTAAGTGTCCAACAGGAAAACCACATTGTCCGGGTTGGCGTAGGCAAAGCGTCGGAACGCATCCTCTTCCTTGTCGTGCGCCTGGATATAAGAATGCGCCATGGTTCCAAAGAGCGGGATGTCGTACAAGCGTCCGGCCAGAACGTTGGAAGTGCCGGTGAATCCCGCGAGGTAGCTGGCGCGCGCCGCCAGCATCCCCGCCTCGGCACCGTGGGTGCGGCGCAGCCCAAAGTCCGCCAGCTTCCTGCCCGGGGCGGCCAGCACGCAGCGCACCGCCTTCGAAGCGATGGTCGTTTGAAAATTCAGCAGATTCATCAGCCGGGTTTCAACGATCTGGGCCTGCGGGAGCGGACCGGTTACGCGCAGGATCGGTTCATTCGCAAAAAACGCCGTTCCCTCCGGCATGGCATCCACGTCACAGTGTAAGCGGAGTTTTCCCAGGTAACTGAGGAAGCCACGTTGGAACCTTTTGGTTTCTTCCAGCCATTGCAGGTCCTGAGCGGTGAAATGAAAATGTTCCAGAAAAGCGAGCGCTTGCTCGAGCCCGACCGCGAGGAGAAAGTTGCGGTTGGCGGGCAACTTCCGGACGAAGAACTCAAACACCGCGGTCTGGTCCATGCCTTCTTCAAAGTACCCCTGCAACATGGTCAACTCATACAAATCGGCCAGCAAGGCACTGGTGGCGGCGTTCATAGCACCCTCCCCGGCGCCGAAGGCACCAAAATCCGCGACCTGTTTCGGCCGGCTTTTCGGCGGCCATAAAGTGCCGCCACCCAAGGTTTTGTCGCTTGCATCTCATTAAAGGGTTTGGGACGCGATTGCATGGCCCTTGACGGTCAGCACCGGACAGGGGGCGTAACGCACCACCCGCTCAGTCGTGCTCCCGAGAAAAACGTGGCTCAACCCGGTGTGGCCACGGGTTGCGAGGACGATCAAATCGCTTTTCAACTCGGCGGCAACCCGTACAATTTCCGCCACCGGCGGGCCTAATCGAACCAGGGTCGTTGCTGAAACCGGTCCGGCGGTTTCCCGTTCCATCCATTCCGCCAACTGCTGCTGCGCCTGGTGAAGCCATCGTCCACCGGAAAACGGATAATTGATCAGACTGAAGTCTCCTTCGCTGAAGTCCAGGGGCACGACATGGAGCAAAGTGATTTGCGCGCCGAAAGTCTGGGCCAAGGAAGCGGCATAATGCAGCGCCGCGCGTGAGCCGGGAGAAAAGTCCGTAGGGACAAGAATCCGGTCGAGTCGAAATCGCGGAATGGTCGCCTCCGACCGCGCAGGCTGCGACGATACGCTCTCCAGCTCCCGGTGCCGCTTGGGGAACGGGAATGGACGTGTTTTTCCAAGCAGGTTGAATTTCACGGCCTATGCCTCACTTACACATACAGCATACCGCATCACCGGCCGGTACAGAAAAACTAACGCGGGCGCTCGCCAATTCCGTGCCTTCCCCAATACTGATTAGACAATTTGTTCTTCAAGGCAGCTCAAACTGGCGTTGGGATTCATCCCCAGGCAGATCATCCCTTGATTTATCCGTTCCCGGATTGAGGTTAAAGAGGCGGCTTACATTATGCGGGCCACCAGGGAAGTGAGGGAACCAACAACATGGATGAGATCATAAAAGCTTTGAAAGCCAGGAGGCTGGAAGGAAGGCTGCCGACGAACTGCCGTGCGGTGATCGCGCATGAGGAGGATGCCTCCAGCGGAGAGCGCGTCAGAGAGTTGTGTCGGGCTTTGGAAGTGGAGCTGGGCGCGCAATCGCATTTTGAGTTCGGATGCTGGGACTTCGGCCAGCTTGGCGATTCACAACAACTCCACGCGGCGGCCGAGCAAGCGGCGGATGCGGATTTGATTCTTTTCTCCTTCCATGCCGGAATTGAATTGCCGCGCCCGGTGCAGGAATGGATCGAGGCGGGGCTCGCGAGACGCTCCAAACGTGGTGGGGCGGTGGCGCTTTTGATCGGTCCGGCTCAGGTTCCCGGCGAATCAGGCTGGTCCAGTGACAGCTACCTTCGTTATCTCGCGGAGCGGGCGGAAATGGAATTTTGGGCGTCCACACCCTGTGAAACCTCCGAACCGATGCCCGCTTCGGTGGATGTATTCATGGAACGGGCTGGCGAGGTGACCGCCGTTCTCGAAAACATTCTCAAGCAGGAATCTCCGCGTAGAGTGTAGAAATAGCCGGTCACCCCGATTCAAGCTTGATCCCCGTCATCGCCGATGGCCTCGACAGGGCAACCATCCTTCGCCTCCTTGCACAGCGCTTCTTCGTCCGGCGTGGCAGGCTGTTTGTAAACAAAGGAATATCCGCCGTCGGAATTGCGGGTGAAATTTGCGGGGGCGGTTTCACGACAAAGATCACAATCGATACATTGGTTATCGACGTAGTATTTACCGGGTACGTTGTCTGGATACTTATTCGCAATGTCGGCCATAATTACCTCTGCTCCGAAACTCAATATAACGTCCAAGTCGGAAACGACAAGTTGTGGCTTTTACGGTCGCCGATTCCTCGCCGTATTCGGCCATTGGCGGACGAGGGGGGCGGGTATTCACCCTAATTGTAGTTCCCCAGTCCTGGCCTAACATGCCTTGTACGCAAACTGTTTATCGTGAAAAAAATTACCATTTTAATCGCCGATGATCACATGGTGGTCCGGCAGGGATTGCGCGCATTGTTGACCACGGAGAGCGATATCGAAGTGATCGGTGAAGCGGAAACCGGCCGCCAGGCTGTCGAGATGGCCAAGCGGTTGCATCCGAGTGTCGTCCTCATGGACATCGTGATGCCCTCGCTCAACGGCTTGGAAGCAGCCCGGCAAATCACCCGGCAGGATCCCGCGCCCAAAGTGCTGATTCTCTCCTCCTATGGGGACGATGAGTATGTGAGCCGGCTGACGGAGGTGGGGGCGACCGGGTATTTAATCAAGCAAACCGCGGCCGACGACTTGTTGAAAGCCATCCGCGAGGTGGAACGGGGCCGACGCGTGTTGAGCCCGAGCATTGCCAGTCGCTTCCAGGTCACCAGCAGCGAACCGGTGGCCAACAAACCCAATGCGGCTCCGGTCAGGAATGACCATCTCACCCCGCGGGAAGCGGAGGTGTTGCAGCTCATCGCCGAAGGTCAGACCAACAAGCAAATTGCCAGCGAACTGGGCATCAGCGCCAAGACGGTTGAGAAGCACCGGCAACAAGTCATGAACAAGCTGAGAATCCACGACGTGGCGGGTCTCACCCGCTATGCCATGGCCAAGGGTGTCATCAAGAGCAGCACGGAGCTCCGGCTGGAGTGAGCGTGGTCTTGGGAATGGATTGCTAACGCACGCAAGGGTGTGCTCGCCGCCAGGAACGCGTGGGATGAACTACCTGACATTGCCCATCGGGCCGGACTGCCCCAAACTCGTCAACGCGGTGATTGAGGTCCCGCTGGGCGAGGTCAACAAATACGAATACGACCGCGACCTGCATGTCTTCCGCCTGGATCGACCGCTCTACACCTCGGTCCATTATCCGGGTGAATACGGCTTCGTTCCGAGCACACTCGGGTCGGATGGTGACG
>JAQGOT010000492.1 GCA_028293465.1 Pedosphaera sp.
GTAGCCGTACGGATTTCCCTGCAGCTCATCGGCCCAATCCGCATGGGCATCGACTTGCAGGACCGTGAACGGCCCATGCCCGGCAAATCCCGCAAACCAGGGAATGGGCACCGAATCGTCGCCCCCCAGCAGGACCGGGATGGCGCCGGCCTCGACAATCTGGCGAGTGGCATCGGTGATCCGCCGGCGGTTGCCTTCTGCATCTCCGCGGTCGGTGGCAATGTCACCGCAATCCACCATGCCGAAGGTTTCTCCGTCAGGGCCCAGCAAGGAGCCTTCCAGATCAAAATCGAACTGGCGCAACTGACCGGCGAAGCGGGTGGATGCCTGTCGGAGGGCGGCAGGCGCATTCGCCGAATGGCTGGGTTCGTCGGCTTTGTAAGGCGAGCCTTCCGACGCGCCGATTATGGCGACATCGGCGCCTTCAAGCCTGGAAAGATCGGCGTGCGGCAGATTGGCAAACGATGTCACGCCTTGTCTTCCTCTACCGGCCTTGGCTCCAATGCGGAGCAGGCGGAGGAGTTCCTTTGCCCGTTGGTCAGGGCCTCAATTTTCTGTTTGACGCGCCCGCGTCATGCAGCGAGAGAGTTCCTCGATATAGGGCACAAGGTTGAGCAGGAACGCGGCGGCCAGGGTGGCGACCACAAAACCTATGGGCAAAACACGGACGTGAAAGGCAAAGACAGGTTGTTCTGCGCCAAAGCCAAAAAGGGCCAGAAACTGGGGCCAATAGAGAACTGCCAGCAGAAAAAGGGCAGTGATCGGCAATATTTCCAGCAAACTGTGAACCATCTGTTCGCGAGGCGCGACATGCCGCCGGGGATTTGCAAATACCAGGTCCACCGCCGCTGCGGCGTGATGCAGGACGATAAAAAGAATTGCCAGCGCAAAATAGCCAGCGTTGGTCTGCACGAACATGGCAAGGGTTATGGGGATGCCGACAAGTGCGAATTGAATCAGGTGCAAAACCGACTCGCGCGTTCCCGACGTCATCTCAATGCTGGTCGCGCGGTGACAAAAATAGTCCGCCAATCCGGCTGCCATCCACAAAGGAAGGACGACGAGCATCAGGAGTGTCGCGGCGGCGGGCGTTGCGAAAGAAACCATTGTGCTAGTTTGGCTTGGCCGGGCGGCTTTCGCCAGACTTTTCAGACGGCTGCCAAGGGGCGACGGCCGGGGCGGGAACCGGCAGGGGGGCAGAGATGTTCGCCCCCTGCAAGGTATGCCGTACCTTTTTCTTCACATTGGAAAGCGCACTTCCGAAGTCACGATTTTCCAGCCAGACCTGCACAGTGAGGACAGTGGACAACGGTCCCAGGCTTTCCACCTCTACCGTCGGGGCCGGTGATTTCAGCACACGCTTGTCCAGCGTCAGACACTCCATCAGCTTTTTCTCAATCTCATCGAGGTCTTCGGAGCGATCGACTTCCACCGTAAAATCAGTCCGCCGGGTGGATTCGCGCGACGTGTTAATGATCGTGCCCGAGAAGATCGTGGCATTCGGGATCGAAACGAAATTGCCATTGTCCGTTACGACTTCGGTTCGAAATAGGCCGATTTCGCGCACCGTGCCGGTTACGTCCGTCAGCTTGATTTTGTCGTATATTCGAAACGGCCGGAGGAGCAGCAGCATGACTCCCGAAGCAACATTCGAGAGCGTTCCTTGCAGCGCCAGCCCCACCGCCAGTCCCGCAGCGCCCAAAAGCGCGATCAGCGAGGCCGTCTGCACGCCGAACTGGCCCAACACCACGACAATCGTTAGTGTCAGAACCACATAGCGCGCGAAGCTCGCAATAAGGGGTTTGAGGGTGACGTCGATATAGTGTGTGGTGCCCATCAGCTCCCGCACCCACCGCCCCATCCAGCGCGCCAGCACCCAGCCGGCGATCAGGATAAGGATCGCGACCACCACATTGAATGCGCCCTGGATCAGCATGGCGGACAATGTCGGCAGGGCGCCGGCAACAGATGCAACCGTTGGGAGGGTGGTGGGAAAGGCCATGGTTTATCCCGCGCTGCCGGTGTGCGCGTTGGTTGATATAAGCCTGGCTCTCTTTGTCATGGCCCAAGAACGCCGCCGATAGAACCCGGTTCCGTAGCGGGGAACGAAGGGTTTCGTCAGATATTTCCTGTTCGCAGGAGGAGCTTATGTCGGCAAGCCATTCCGAACGATTCAAGAATTAGCGTTTCGATGAGCGCGTGGAAAATGGGACCGGACGATGCGGATTTGGACCGTTGGGGCTGGACGATATCCACGCCGCCGCCTTCGCAGTTTTTGCCGGAGTCCAAAGATCCAAAAAACGGCGCTGTTCATGGTTTTCTTGCTGTCAGCGATGTGAGTGTTTTGCCGGACAGCCGCTATTGCTTCACGGTGCTTCGGGATGATGGCGTGCCGATCGCCACCTTTTGCTTTGATTGCTTTGAAGGGGCCCTGAACGGTGCCCGCGATATACAAAAGCTTCTGCCCCACATCGCAAAGGTCGCGCGCAGGCCGAAGCCGGCCCGTGATTGAAATGGCCGTAAACCGAACAACACTCAGCCATCCACTGTACGTTTACGGACCTTGGCGTGCTGCGACTGCCGGTTTTCGCGGGAACGACCTTACGGCGCTTGGAAACCGTGAAGCGCTTCAGTGCGTTGCATGATCTTTAGGGAGAATGCCATGGCGACCAACAAGCCGGCCGGTGACGGCCACAGAAACGGCGCAGTGCGCAAGCGCAGCCAAGTCAAGGACGGCCTCTTCGGCAAGCAGACCAAGCGCGACCTGACCACCGGCCAGTTCATGGACCAGAAGAAAAACGGCGGAAAATTTAAAGGCGTCCGTCGCGAACACTGATGCAAGCTGATGCGATGGGAATGGTGCGCCGGGCCAACACACTCCGGGCCGCATAATGCCTTCCAGCGTTATCCGCGCCTTTCACTACAGGCCCGAAGACCACGCCTTGGAGGTGACCTTTGTCAGCGGTCGCCGCTATC
>JAQGOT010000066.1 GCA_028293465.1 Pedosphaera sp.
CGCCGGTGATCACAAGCCAGCCGGCAAGCCGCACCAACAACGCTGGGACCACGGCCACCTTTGCGGTGACTGTCAGCGGAACCGCTCCGCTGAGTTACCAATGGAAGAAAGGTGCGCTCACCTTGAGCGATGGCGGCAACATCTCCGGAGCCACGAGCCCGATTCTCACCCTCACCGGGGTCTCCGCTGCTGAAGCGGCCAGCTACACAGTATTCATCAGCAACGCGGTGGGCAATGCGACGAGCATCGCCGCGACGTTGACGGTGATTGATCCGCCGGTGATTACGAGCCAGCCGTTGGGCCGGACCAACAATGCCGGGACCACGGCCACCTTTACGGTCGCGGCCACAGGCACGGCGCCGAGCTACCAGTGGTTCAAGAACGGAACGAATAGTCTTAGCGATACAGGCAATGTTTCGGGATCGACGAGTAATGTTCTGACGCTTGCCGGGGTATTTGGCGCCGACCGGGGAGAATACACGGTGGTGGTCAGCAACGCCGCTGGGACACTGACCAGCAGCAACGCCACACTGGTGGTCATCGATCCGGCAATCCTGACCCAGCCGGCCGATGTGACTGCGATTAACGGGTCCACCGTAAGCTTCACGGTCAACGCGGTGGGGACAGCTCCATTGAGCTATCGGTGGCAGGTGGACGGGTTTGACTTGGTGGATGGGTTTGGCGTCAGTGGAGCCACAACCGCCAGTTTGACCATCACCGGTATCGCCGACAGTGATCAGGGCGCCTACACCGTGATCATTACCAACTCTGCCGGAACAGCGACCAGTGCAGGCGCTATTCTGGTTACGGTGCCGCCGGTCATCGTCTCGCAACCCGCGAACCAGACCGTCCTGGTCGGACAGGCCGCCAGCTTCAGCGTGGCGGTGAATGGGGCGCTGCCGTTCAGCTATCAATGGCAGAGAGACGGAGTGAATATTGGCGGCGCGACCAACCGGATCCTCACGATCAGCCCCGCGGCTCTGGCGGATGCAGGCAGCTACAGAATCGTGGTCACCAACCCAAGCGGGGTCCAGACCAGCAGCGCCGCCACCTTATCAGTGTATGCGACGGCAGCGCCCACCTTGGGCTCGCTGGTTTCTTCCAACGGCCAGTTCAGCCTGACGCTTACGGGGGTGCCTGGATTTAACTACACAATTCAAGCATCGACCAACCTGGTCAATTGGGTTCCGCTGGGAACAAATGCTTCGCCGTTCACGCTGGTGGACACCAATGCCAGCAGCTTCAGTCGCCGATTCTACCGCGGCCTCTACCTGCCATAACTGGCGGGGGTGCTGGTGAGCGGGCAGATCGGGCGGCAGAATCGTTCCAGCAAAAGGCCGCGCGGACCATCGCGCTGGACCGGTTCATGCGCGATCGCATCGTGGCGAAGGGAATTTTGCCGGAGCGAGTGGTGGTGCTGCCGCCCTGGTCCCACGATGGCGAGGTGAATATGATCCAGTGGGGCGGGAGCGATTTCGCAAAACGCACGGGCTGGACGGGAAATTCGTGGTGATGTATTCGGGCAACCACAGCCCGGGCGCAGGTCTAGATCCGCCTGCTTTCCGGTGCCGCTCTGCAGGCATCGGGTGTGCGAAAAGTGGGGTTAAAAGCAGGACATGGTGTGGAGGGGCTCCTCTTTAGCGAAGGCGGTTTTGGAACCGGCAAGGGTGTGGAAACATCGCCTCACAGACGGTCCAATATGATGGCTTTTCCTTTTTTGATTTTGACCTCGATCGTTTTTTCGAGGTAACTGACCCGGCAGGGTTCGCCGACCTCTGACCGGATGGTGGCGGCAGTCAGCCGCCCGTTTTTCCAAGCCATGTCCACCTCAAATCCACCGCGTGCGCGCAGGCCGGAGACCTTCCCTTCCTGCCAGGCTTCCGGAAGGGCAGGCAACAGGTGGATGACTCCATCGTGGCTTTGAAGCAACATTTCGGCGATGGCGGCAGGCACACCGAAATTGCCATCGATCTGAAATGGAGGACAGGCATCAAACATGTTGGGGTAAACCCCGCCGCCGTTGTCGTAACTGATCTCGTGGGTCTCCACCGGGTGGAGGGCTCTACGTACCAGCGACCAGGCATGATTGCCGTCGCCTAATCTGGCCCAAAGAGCGGCCTTATAGGCCAGCGACCAGCCCAAGCCATCGTCGCCGCGCGCTTCCAAAGTCTTCCGGGCGGCTTGAGCCAGGGCGGGTGTGGTTGCCGGCGAGATCTCGTCGCCGGGATACAATCCCCAAAGGTGGGAGACATGGCGGTGGTGCGGCTCCGGCTCGGCGTACTCTTCCAGCCACTCCATGACCCGTCCGTCCGAACCAATCTTTGTCGGCGCGAGCCGGGCGCATTTGTCTGCCAATTCCTTGCGAAATTCCGGGTCCACGCCCAGAACTTTGGCTGATTCGATACAGGCTCCGAACAGGTAGCGCAGCATTTGTGAGTGTACGGTTGTGCCCAGCGAAATCGTGGCCTCCCGGCCATCGGCCATGCGGAAATGATTTTCGGGCGAGTTGGCTGGAGCCACGACCAGCCAATGATGTTGAGGGTCCTCAATCAGGAGGTCAGCATAGAATTGCGCTGAACCCTTCATGATGGGGTACGCCCACTGGAGAAACTTGCGGTCGCGGGTGAACAAATAGTGATCGTAAAGGTGCTGGCACAGCCACGCTGAGCCCCCGGTGGTGGCGCCCCACGACGCTGATTCACCTGGCGAGGTGAAACCCCAAGGGTTGGTGATGACGTGGGCCACCCAACCGCGCGCGTTATAATATTCATGCGCCGTTTTCGCTCCTGGTTCCCGAAGCGAATCGATGAGCGCGAAAAGCGGCTGCGTCAGGTCGGAGAGATTGCAGACTTCCGCCGGCCAATAATTCATCTGCACGTTGACGTCCAGATGCCAGTCGCCGGTCCAAGGGGGCTGAATTTCTTCCGCCCAGATTCCTTGCAGATTCGGCGGCAAACCGCCCCGCCGGGACGATGAGATCAAAAGATACCGGCCAAAATTGAAATAGAGCGCTGCCAGGGCAGGATCATCCGCGCCGTCTTTCAGCGCCTTGATTCGGTCTGGAGTTGATTTGAGGTTCACCGCGGAGGGGCCTGGACCGAGTTGAAGGTGGACGCGTTCAAAGTATTTCTGGTAATCCACAAGCTGGGCCTTGCGCAGCGAATCGTAAGATTTAAGCGCTGCGCGGTCCATTTCCTTGAGCGAAAGGGCCAAGGGATCTTTTGTTTGACGCCCGGCGAATCCCTGGTAATCCGTGGCGGCCGTGATGAGCAAAACCACCTCATCCGCCTTGGTCACGCTCAAGACTTTACCGTGAACAGAAACCTCGCCTCCCCGATGCAGGACTCGCACCCGGGCTGCATAGCGCACCCCTTTGCCATCCACGCCATTGTCGAGTTGACCGGTCATGAGGAGGCCATGATCGGTGTCGGCCTGCGTTTCGAATCGTTCCGGGCGGTCAAGCCTGGTCTCGAACGATATTTGTCCCGACCGATCTGCGCTCAAGCGGAGAACCATCACCTCATCCGGTGCGCTCACAAACATTTCCCTCGTGAAAGCGACTCCGCCACGACTGAAATGCAGACGGGTTACGGCTTCGGTCAAGCCCAATTCCCGGCGGTAATTTGTGACCGGTGCATTCGTGTCACACCCAAGGAACGTCAAATGAAGATTGCCCAGCACCTGATAGCAGCCATACGCGCCGCCGCCCGAGCCGGGACCCTGGCAGGTGAAATTGGCGTTTGCCAGCGCCTCCGCCTCGGGATTCTTCCCTTCCAGCAGCAAACGGCGGATTTCAGGAAGCACTTTGCTGGCACCCTTGCGATCTGCATCCTGGCGCGACCCCGACCAAACCGAGCTCTCGTTGAGCACGATTCGCTCTTCATCAACACCGCCAAACATCATGGCGCCCATCCGACCATTCCCCATGGGTGATGATTGCGTGAAATCCTTCGCCGGCGCATCCAACCAGATGGTGGTTTCCGGGGTGGTGATTCCGTTCTCCGCAACGAGTGATGGCTGGGCGATAACCAGGACAGCGAGCAACGCCGCTAACTTCATTGGTGCGAATGTTTGCATCTGTACCTTGATTATGAGGTTTATCATGCTTTCTGGGTTGCGGCTCATTCGTCCATGCGAAGAATGAAGCCGCCCCGCGGCGGGAGTTCGCGCTGCCAATGTCCCGATTGGGGCAGCGGGGTGGCGATAACTTGCATCAAAGCATTGGTTCCTTCGGTAATCAACAGCCGGTGGGGAAAGCGGACAAACGGCGAGAGATCCAAGCTCACCGGCAAGGAATCGCCGGTCCCGTTTATCCCGGCGATGAACCAACTGTGCGCGCAGCGCCGCGCAAAGACAGCCATCCGGCCTGGTTCTCCCACCAGGCATCGAGTTTCATCCCAACGCGCCGGCGCATCCCGGAACACTTTCATGGCTTCAGCCGGCAGGGTTTCAAAAAAGGAGGGCCGGTCGGCATAATGGATAAGCCCCGAAGTAAAGATGATTCCGGTGGCCAATTCGTGCGCGGCGGTGGTGAGGCGTGAATATTTCTTGGGCGAACACGCGACCGGCGTGCTGTCCATCGGACCGACGGCGTTGCGGGTGAAGGGCAAAACGGTGTTTAGCTCCGCGGCTTTCTGAGGGTATCGTGATTCGTAAAAGTAAGATTCATTTCCCAGAACCGCCTCAGCACTCAAAAAATTGGGCCAGGTGCGTTGCCAGCCTCGGGGTATGGTGCAGCCATGCAGGTTGACCAGCAACCGGCGGGCAGCAGCTTCCTCGAACAAGGCTTGCATGGCGGCCATCGTTTCCTGCCGATCAGAACACCAAAAATCCACCTTCACTCCGCGAATGCCGGCGGTGACCATCTTCTCCAGTGCGCTGCTCCGCTTTTCGGGATCGTAAAAATCTCGCGCGTGGGACCAGGCCAAGGGGGCCACTCCTTTGTCTCTGGCGTGATTGGAGATCTTTGCGAGCCCTGGAGTCCACCAACCAGCGTCAAACAAGGTGTATTCCCAACCCATTCTGGCCGCGAAGTCGGTAAATTCATCAAACCGCTCCGCAGTAGCTGGACCTTCAGGATAAGACCACCAGGCCCAGGAAGCGCGCCCTGGATGGATCCAAGATGTGTCGGTAATATGCGAAGGGGGGGCAAGGTCCGTGACAAGGGTGGCCATGGCGATGTCACCCGCGGATTTACCCATCACCATAACGCGCCAGGGCATTGTCCATGGCAACGTATGGCGGGGTTCGGGGCCATATTGGTTGGTTTGTCCTTTCGTAGCCTCTTTGGCGGATGGGAAAGCAATGCGATAGACCCTGTTGGATGAATCGGCCGCAAGGTGGGAGGCGCAATAAGATCCATCCGTGCCTGATTCGGTCAACAACACCCAAGTGGCCACTCCGGGGACGTTGAAAAGCGCTGGAAAACACCAGCCCAATGGCTTGGCCCGTGATTGGGGCGGCAACTCTCCCGGAGAAACATTGAAGTAAAAATCCTCGTACGCCGGGGTATAGGCGCTCGCCGTATGGTATGGCTGCAACCAGCCCCGCGTTCCGGTCGGAAGCTTGAACCCGGTTGATTCAGATCGAACCGTGCGAATATCGTTGCTGCTTCCCGTGAAATGGTAGCGGAAAGCCACGCCTTCGCTGCTCGCCGCCAGTTCGATTTCGATCAGCGCATCGTTGGAATTACGAAAAACCAGGCTGCGATGGTTTAGGTAATGATCCACCCGCGGCACGATCCCGGCGAACAGCTCATACTGCTCGCGCCGGCGCTCAGTTTCTCCCACATGGTCGAAGACTAGTGTGTGCTCAAAGTTTTGATCATCTCGTTGAAGTCCGAGCGGTGATTGTTCGACAACCACTTTTCCCTCGCGACGCACCTCGTAGCTGAGATCGGCGGCCTTGCCAAGGGAAACCGAAATGACGCACCGCTGGTCCGGAGAAGCAAGCGACCAGGAATTGGTGTCCGCTGCCCGCAGGGCGGCCGCAAAAAGCGTTGCCGGCAGAAGGGCCAGCGATAAGGCGGAGCAAACATGGAAACGCCGAATCGTTGTCATTCCAGAACGCACGGTTGTTTTGTAATCGGTCGCAGCAACATTTGTTTACGGTGCCAGTTCGATGACGCAAGCCTCCAGCGCTTTGGCGCATGAAGGCACTATTCCATCCCGCATCAACTCGGCGCCCGTGAAGGTCTGGCCTGCCTGTGCCAGCGGGGCACGGTGCGGCGCAGGATTGGGTTCGGTTATGGAATACCGTCTTGTCGGATCAAGCCCCTGGGGGCGCACCGGGAGTGGCGGCCCATCTTTCAACTGAAACACGAACACGACCGCCCGGGCATGGTCCGGGGAAACGAAATTGAGCGTTCCGCGCTCGGCGCCATGCGGGTTTTCCAAGCGGTAAAGACTTCCCAGTTGGGTGACGTCCCGGATCCGTTTATAAACGCTGATTGCCTGAGCGCAAACAGCCCGGTCCTCAACCGATAGCTTGAGGAGGTCCAGGTCCATGCCAAAACGCGCGCTCATAGCCACGGCGCAGGCGAAGTGCATCGGCCGTTTTCCCCAATGCGTCACATGGCTGGCGATGGCCATGGTTGGAAAGAAATAGGAGTAGTCCCATTGCATCGGCAC
>JAQGOT010000505.1 GCA_028293465.1 Pedosphaera sp.
ACCTCGGCCGATGCGCCAAGGCCTTTCAATACCGCCCAGGCCATGACCGTGTGTCCCACCGGCCCGGGGTGAACGGCATCGCCGCCGCCGACCATATTGGAAGGATTGCCGGCGTGTTCACGCAGCAACACCGCCATGTAGGGATCAAACTGATCCACGAAGGTGGCGCCAGACTTGTTGGCGACTTCCTTCAAGCCATCGGAGAAGCGTCGCAGCGACTGGTTGCGGACGTCCTTGTCCGGGTCCGCCCGCTTGTCCTCGATGGGCTGCGGCGTGAGAAAGGCCACGCGCGCACCATTGCCTTCGAGCACTTTCGCAAGCTGGGTCTGGCTGCGGACGTAGGCGCGAAAAATATCCTCGCGGAACGGTTGATAGGCATGGTCGTTCATCCCGAACTTGATGGTCACGAACGTCGGCTTCAGCGGCAACACATCGCGTTCGAGCCCGCGACCCACCGCATCTTCCACCATCTTTTGCTGGCTCGGCTCATCGGCGGCGAAAAGCTGCTTTTCATCGGGATGCGAGCGCTGCCGCAGCCAGGCCGTGTCGCCGCCCCAGCCCACGTTGCGAAAGGTAAGCTTCCAATCAGGATGCCGCGTGAGCGCATAGGCCTCGATGTATGTCGTGTACAGCCGCTGCTCGGTGATGCTGTCGCCGAGGAAGACCACGCGATCGCCGTCGTGGATCTGGAAATCGGCGGCGGGAGCGTTAAAGCCGAGAACAGCGACGAGAACCCAGAGGCAGAGGATTTTACAATTAATGGATTTCATGAAGGGAGCCATTTTGCCCGATTAGGAGAAGGAGGGCAAGTCTGGAATGCTTGGAAGCGATGGGTTGGCCGCGACTCCCCATGAACCATATGGATGACTGAACGGATCGCCGCCGGGCGGCAGGTCCGGAATCGGGGCGACGAAATACGGGTTCGAGTCGTGCCGGGCATGACGAACTCCCAGGCGACAACGCGATGACCCAAGAATGGAAACAATTGGGAACGGAAACTTTTTTACCGGTTGACAATCGCGCTTACGGGTGCCCCTTTAGTATGAGTTCTTCAAACGTTCGGCGCTGGAGATGCATGACGCCTCCCTGAACGGCCAGAGCAACTCAAGGAATCACCCAAGGGCCTAATGCAAACAACGGGGAAACTCGAAAAGCTGACCGCCATTTCCCTGGTCGTGTGGGGTTTGAGCACCTGGGCCGTAGTTGCGGCAGAGCTTGGAAGACCTGCGGACGACGAAAGTTCCTCTGAGGTACGAGAACAACGGTGGAACTGGCACGTTCAGAACACGGACATCGTCGATTGGCATCCTGGTTTCCCCGCCAAGTATTCCGGGCCGAAAAGTCTGCGCAACGTCAATGAGGTGCGGGAAACCGTCTCGTTGGATTTGTTGGCCGGAGCCAGGTTATGGCGAGGGGCCGAGTTTCATGTGGACGGGCTGATGTGGCAGGGGTTTGGCTTCAGCAGGACCGCCGGTGTGGAAGGGTTTCCGAACGGCGAGGCTTTCCGGGTGGGCACCACGGTTCCCAACGTGGTTTTTTCGCGGGTCTTCGTCCGACAGACCATTGGCTTGGGTGGTGAGCAGGAGACGGTCGAGGATGATGAGCTGCATTTGGCCGGCAAGCAGGACGTTTCCCGCATCACCCTTACCCTGGGCAGGTTCAGCGCGAAGGACATGTTTGACAACAACGCCTACGCCAACGATCCGCGCACCCAGTTCATGAGCTGGAGTTTGATGGCCAATGAAGCCTGGGATTACCCGGCTGACAGCCTCGGATTCGCCTCGGGATTTGCGGCTGAGTTGAACCAGCCGAAATGGGCGGTTCGTTATGGCTTTTTCCAAGTCTCGCGCGTTTCCAACGGCGCGGCCCAGGACCAGGCTTATCTGGATGCTTGGGCCATGGTGACGGAATTCCAACGTCGCTGGACGATCAACGACCGTCCGGGCACGGCGCGGGTGCTGGCCTTCCTCAACCGGGCGCACATGGGCAGTTACCAGGCCACGTTGGATAATCCCGCTCTCGGCGTCGACATCACCCTCACGCGGGATTATCGCTACAAATTCGGCTTCGGATTGAACGTGGAGCAGGAACTGACCAAGGGGATCGGAGCGTTTATGCGTCTGGGTTGGAGCGATGGCAGGAACGAGGCCTGGATGTTTTCCGATGTTGATAACGCGGCGTCGTTGGGGGTGAGTGTCAAGGGCGGTTTCTGGCAGCGCCCGAACGATACGGTCGGGGTGGCCGGAGCGCTCAATGGCATTTCCCGCGTGCATCGTGATTTCTTTGCTGCCGGAGGAACCGGAATTCTCGCGGGCGATGGAAGGTTGTCCTACGGTTTGGAACAACTTATGGAGACCTATTACGACTTTCAACTTTGGAAGACCGTCCACGTCACCCTGGATTATCAGTTTATCAGCAATCCGGCTTTCAACCGTGACCGCGGGCCGGTGTCGGTTCTCGGCGCAAGGCTGCACTGGAGCTTTTGAAGGCTTGATTTTGCGGGGTGGCGGCGACATCCTTCCTGGCCGGGGCGGTCAGAAATCTTTCAAGTTTTTGCGCGTTCCGCAATTCAGGTCCAAGCGGGACGCAGGAGGGAACAAACAAGAACCTTTTACAGAAGCCAACGAAGTTAACGCAGGGGGAAGGTGGTTGGAACAAACAAGCAAAATGGCCTAGGTTCAAGGGCCCTCGCCAAGGTTCAATGACCAGGCCCAAAGAAAACCCAAATTTCAAATCTCAAGGGGAGCGGCGGATCAAGCCGACGAAATGATGGGTTCAAATTAGAGGGTTTTTTCCGAGGCCTCCACGTCAAAACGAACCATGCCATGGGTGACCCCTCTGGGACCTTTTCGTCCCGCTCCGGTGCATCCTGGGAGCCTGTTGAAAAACTACAACCATTCACCTTGTGGCGGGGCGGACGCGGTGACTTCGTTACGCCTCCCTCACAGATCACTGCGGATATGCGCGGTCGGCGTGCCTCGTCATCGCATCCGCCGCGCTCACAATCTGAAAAGCCGCAATTTTTCAACAGGCTCCTGGGGAGAAGTCCGCGTCTGCGTCAGCAGGGGGTGCCCGCCTGTTGGCGGGAGTGTTTGAGAATATTGTGATACGCCTCATTGATGCGCTTCATCTGTTCATCGTCGGAGGTTTGCCCACCTCCGGAGCTCCCGGACCGGGTGTCGGGATGATGAATTTTGGCGAGTTTCCGGTATTGAGCTTTCACCCGTTGGAGGGGTGCAAACAAGGGCAGGTGGAGCGCGGCATACCAGGCGATAATGTCCACATCAACTTCACTGACCGGTTCCTGGAAATGCTGCCGTTCGCCCGAGGACCTGCCGAAGTGGGACGAGCTTTTGGGTTCCCGGCCAAGGATTTCCTCGAAGGTCTTGCGCACGTCCTCGGAAAGGGAAACCTCGCCGTCCTCGGGCCACCAGTTAATGCCCGGAAGGTCGCGTAATTGGGGCAACACGCGCACGGCGTTCAGGCCGGGGAAGGCGAGGCGAATTTCCGCGAACCCGGCGCGACCGCCCTTGTCGTATAACCACAACAGGAGTGCGCTTACCTGGGGCACATCCAAACGGGAGAAGCGCACGTACCGGTAAAATTCCTGGCCGGCCAGCACGAGCAGGATGGGACCCACGGAAAAGAATTCCCAACTCAGGCTCCTGAAGCTGGACAAAGCGCTCCCCAGATCGACGTCGGCGGCAGCTTCCGTTCCCCACCGGGTCTTGTAGGCGTGGGCCGTGGACAGGCCGAGGAAGAGCAAAAAAAGACCGGCGAAAAGGCCCGGTTGGACCAGTGCCACGGAGATTCCCATGCCAGCCAGAAGCCAGTGGGCTGCCATCAAGACAATCACGGTGATTCCAGCGGTGA
>JAQGOT010000533.1 GCA_028293465.1 Pedosphaera sp.
CCGACCAACTGCCGCAGGAAGTGAAGGAGGAACGCAACGCGCGGTTGCTGGAGCTGATCAACGAAATTGGCCTCCGGCATTACGAGAAATACGTGGGTCAGCCAACACAAATTTTGGTGGAAGGGCCGAGCAAGAAAAACTCGGCGCGGCTGATGGGGCGGACGCGGAGCAATAAGATTGTGGTGTTCGAGGGCTCCGAGCGGCATCGCGGCCAGCTCATGGATGTGAAAATCAACCGGGCCGGCTCATTCACGCTGTATGGTGATCCGGCGATTTTGAATTTGGACTGAGACTCGTAAATGAAAAAAGAACTTTTCGTATTTCTATTTTCCTTTAGCGTCGTGGCGCGCCTCTTACGAGGCCATTAAACAGGTATGCAGATCAATCTTTCGACATTGGCGGTGATTCTGGGGGTGGCCCTGGCGCTGCCGCAGATTTACGGCTTGATGAAGCCTGATGCTTTCGCCGCCGGCGTGCGCAAATTTCCGCGGTCGCTGCCGTGGGGCATCGTGCTGATGCTGCTGGGGACGGCGTGGTTTCTGTGGTATCTCAACCAGGAATCGATCTCCGACTTCGCGGCCTACAAACCGTTGTTGCTGGCCGGCTTTGCCGCCGTGGGGGTGGCTTCCTGCATCTTCGTCCAGGATTTTTTGGCGGTGCGCGGGCTTGCGGTGGTGATGCTGTTGTTGGCGAAATTGATGGTGGATACTGCCCGCTGGGCGGGGACGGAATGGCGTCTGGTGATTGTCTCCTGGGCTTATCTGCTGGTGATCGCGGGCATCTGGTTTACCATCTACCCGTGGCACTTGCGCGATCTGTTGAACTGGGCGACAGCGAATGAAAAGCGCGTGCGTGTCGGCAGTGCGATTCGGCTTGCGTTTGGGTTGTTGGTGGCGGTGTTGGGCTTGACGGTGTTTAGAACTGCGGGTTGAGTCTGCGCTCCAGCAGCGATCCTGCATTGGGTCATCGCTTGTTGCCTGGCAGTTAAAGGAGAACCAATTTTGGGCCATGGACCGGATTGCAGAAAAGATTGCGATTAGCGATTGTTTAGACGCAAGGGATGCGGGTCTGCTCTCTCAGGAAAGGATAAGGTCCATGCTTGGCGTGGATGGAATCTTCCCCAAAGCGGCTCCAGGTGAAATCAAAAGGCGGAACCTCAATTATTCGGGAACCAAAAAACAGGAATCCTCTACCGGCAAATAATGTGACCAAGAGTCAGGGCAAAACTTTGGTGATACGCGGCGGTGCGATTGGCGATTTCATTCTGACGTTGCCGGTGCTGGCAGCGTTGCGGCAGCAGTTTCCGCGGACCCACCTAGAGGTGCTGGGCTATCCTCACATTGCACAACTGGCCATGGCGGGCGGTCTGGTGGAACGGGTGCAGTCCATTGAGGCGGGCGCGCTGGCTGGCTTTTTTGCGCGGAACGGCGCGTTGTCCAAAGATCTCATCGACTATTTCTCCGAGTTTAATCTGATCATTTCCTATTTATACGATCCCGATCAAATATTTCAGGTTAACGTCGCCCGGTGCACCCGGGCGCAATTCATCCCCGGACCGCATCGACCGGACGAGAATCGTGAACTGCACGCCACCGAGGTTTTTCTGGAACCACTTCAACAATTGGCCATTTTCGATGCGGATGCCATTCCCCGGCTGAACATCCCGCCAGCGTTTGAGACTTCGCTGGCCACCGGTCGCTGGCTGGCGGTGCACCCGGGGAGCGGGAGCGAGCGGAAGAATTGGGCCGAGGCGAACTGGGCGGAGTTGCTGAAGCAACTTGTCCATTCAACCACACTGAACCTGCTCATGGTTGGTGGCGAAGCGGAGCGGGGGAGGTTGGAGCGTTTAGCGGGAGCGGTGCCGCCGACGCGTTTGAAATTGATGCAGAACGTGCCCTTGCCGGATTTGGCGCAATGGCTGGCATCGTGTGTCGGATTCGTCGGCCATGATTCAGGCATCTCGCATCTGGCCGCCGCCGTCGGATTAAGGTCCCTCGTTCTGTGGAATGACACTGTTGAAGCCGTTTGGCGGCCGCGCAGCAAGCAATTGACGGTGTTGCGAAATTCAAAGGGATTGGCAGAGCTGTCGGTTCCGGTGGTGATGCACAATCTGGAGGAATTGCTGAACCGGGAGTGACTGGGAGCGACGGGCTCAATCCCAACCCATCCGGCTGTCGCTCGATTTGCTGCTGGCGGTATCCGGGCTGACTTGGGCAGGCGCGGGGCTTGTGAGTTCTTTGACCACTTGTGGTTGTTCAGGGAGCGGAGCCGGCAAATAATGGAGATGGCGGTCGCGAGCCATGAGAGTTGGTTGGTTAGGCAAAAAGTCGTATCCAGCCCCTTCCTAGGTACAGCCGTCCCTCGGTTTGCTCCAAATTTGCGAAAGATCACCGCAAAAACGCGTCGCTCAGCCCTCCATCCACAGGAATGATCTGGCCGGTGGTCTTGGTCAGTCGATTGGAGACCAGAAGGAAAAATGCTTCGGCTTGATCAGTGGGTGTGATGGGGTTCTTGGTGAGGGTCCGATCCGCGTAGAATCTGGCGAGCTTCGTTGTCAGTGATTCCGTTGATTCCGCTTCGGCGTAGGCAATGTTGTATTTGGCCAGACTGGCAATGACCCGTTCGCGGGGGAACATCGCGCTGCCTTGCACGACTGTCGCCGGGGCGACTCCGTTCACCCGGATCAAGGGGGCCAATTCAACAGCCAGTTCACGAACCAGATGGTTGGCTGCGGCCTTCGACGTGTCGTAGGCGACGGAACCCTTCTTGGCGACCACGGCATTCGCACTGGTGGTCAGCACCAAGCTGCCGGGCAGTCCTTGCTCGCGCCAACCCCTGCATGCCTCGTCGGCAACGATGTAGGAGCCCGTCACGTTAATGAGAAAAGTCAGCGCCCATTTGTCGTCGGGAATGTGGCCGGTGGTGTCCGGGGCCACGAAGAGGCCCGCGGTGACGACGATGGAATCATAGCCACCGTACGCTAGGGCGACCTGGTCGAGCATCGTGCGCACACTTTCACGGTTGGTGATATCACACGAGAGGCCGAGCGCAATGCCGCAATTTGAAATGCCGCTGCCGGCGACCCCGATACCAGCCCCATACTTGTCCGTGATTTCCTTGGCGGTCGCTTGCGCAGTTTCCAGTTTCAGATCCACGCAGACTATATGCGCGGCTTCTTTCACCAGGCGATGCGCGACTTCCTTGCCAATGC
Source organism: Pedosphaera sp. (assembly GCA_028293465.1). GTDB lineage: Bacteria > Verrucomicrobiota > Verrucomicrobiia > Limisphaerales > Pedosphaeraceae > JAQGOT01. The sequence continues at coordinate 3,212 of JAQGOT010000533.1, forward strand.
CGGAACCAGCGCCAATCACGATGATGACTTGGCGTGCCAATTCCTTCTCGGTTGGCATGCGCTGGAGTTTCGCTTCCTCCAGCAGCCAGTATTCGATGTCGAACGCCTCCTGTTGGGGCAACGAAATATATTGGTCCATGGCCTCCGCACCGCGCATTACTTCCACCGCACAATTATAAAACTCCGCGGTCACGCGCGATTCGCTTTTGTCCTGGCCCCAGGCAATCATGCCTAATCCGGGCAGGAGAATTACCGTGGGGTTCGGGTCGCGCATTGACGGGGAGTTGGCGCGCTTGCAGCGGCTGTAATATTCCGCATAGTCGGCCCGATATTTGCTCAGCCCCAGTGTGAGCTTATGCTTGAGTTGGGCAACGAAGGCTTCGACCCCGGCATTATCGAAACTCGTGCCGGTTTCTGCCTCGAGCCTCACGTAGAGCGGCTTGATCTTGGTGCGGAGAAAATGGTCGGGGCAACTGGTGCCCAACTCAGAGAGACGTTCTGCGTCCTTGGAGTTGACGAAGCGGAGGATCTTCTCATCGTGCTGGATGGTGCCGATGAAGCGCTTCTGCCCGCTGACCTGACCTCGCAGCCAGGGCAACAACTTTGCGAAAACCTGGTTGCGCACCGCCGCGGGGAGTGCGGCATGGATTGCGCCACCAAACGCCGTCGCATCGCCCCCTTTCTCCGCATATTTGGTTTCAATAAATTCCGCCGCTTTTTCGATCAGGGTGAGGGTCCGAAAATAGCACTCCTTGTCATCGTTGGACCAGTTGATGAGCCCATGCTGGCCCATGATCATGCCGACAGCCTTGGGATTATCCCGGCAAATTGCCTGCATGGCCAATCCCAGTTCGAAACCGGGCCGCAGCCAGGGCGTATAGGCCACTTCCACCCCGTAAATTTCCTGGGTTAGCGCAACTGAATTGGCTGTGGCGGCAACCGCGATGGCCGCATTGGGATGGGTGTGATCCACATGCTTCGCGGGAATAAAGGAGTGGAGCGGGGTATCGATCGAGGAAGCGCGGGGATTCAGGTTAAAAGTGCAATGATTGTACATTGCGACCATCTCGTCCTCAGCCGGGGATTTGGGCCCTGTGTTTGTAGAACCGGCATAAAGGTTCTGGAGCGCCATCAGTTTGTCCTGATAAAGCGAAGCGAAATTTTCACGGGTCGAGGTTCGCAAATCACCACCGGAACCTTTGACCCACATAACCTCGACCCACTGTCTGGTAAGCGGGTCAGTTTCCATGACCTTCGACGAGGTATTGCCTCCGCCGGTGTTGGTGATGCGTTGGTCGGAGCCGAGTTTGTTCGAGCGGTAGATGAGCCGTCCTGCGGCGTCGAGTTTGTCGGCTTCGGCGTCATTCCAAAGATTGTTGACGTACTTGTAAGTCTGGTCGGGCATAATTAAAAATTGAAAGTGTTCCGTGACGGTTAATCAGGTTGGAACTGGTTCCGAATCTTGGAACTTAATATCACAGAGCAGCCCTGTCCGTAGCAATGTTTTTTCGCAGGATTGATTCTCCTGCCAATCCTTAGCCGGGTGTTTATACGTTCCGCCATAAAGCCACGCGGTCTTCCGCTTCCATGACTGCCCCAAACTGGAACGAGGCTCGTTGAACGTGCCTGCTTTCACGACTGGGCGCTCAACTCGGGAACGACCATGGTTGTCCGCCGGGTTGATTGTTGCGGAAAGCGAAATGCAACCCTCATGTCGTAATTCGAGACAAAAATGCGCCGGAACCGGACACCTACACGACCGAAAGGCCATAAGGCGCTGGATGCGGTTCGCGCTAAACACAGTACAATTATTGTGGTTCAGTTGGGGGGATCGTGTTCACAAGCGCGAGGCGCCAGACGTACGTCTGAAGGGTGAAGCGGAAATAATACCGGACATTTTAAATCTGGGCGCGATAATTGCTGATTGAATAAGCTTCATGATATTTATAGTGTCCCAGAGTTAACTGATGAAAAAAATCCTGGTCATCGACGACGAAGAGTGGTTGCGGGAAATGATCATGCTTGCCTTGCGCCAGAAGGGGTATGACGTGGTTGAGGCGGAGAACGGAGCCGTCGGCATCGAGAAAGCGCGCAAAATTCTTCCAGATCTGGTTCTCTGCGATGTGAACATGCAGAAGGTCGATGGCTATCTTACCCTCTCCTCTCTGCGCAGTGAACCGGCCACCGCTGCGATTCCCTTCATCTTGATGACGGGGCTGGCCGACAACGCCGGGATGCGGCACGGCATGGAACTGGGTGCTGATGACTACCTGCCAAAGCCTTTCACGATTGAGGCGCTCTACGCAGCGGTCGAAACCCGTCTCAAGAAAGCCCAGACCCTGCGTGATGAAGCAGAAAAAAAGCTGGCCGATTTGCGCGACAATATCAGCATGATGTTGCCGCACGAACTGCGCACCCCTCTGAATGGCATTCTGGCTTACGGCGAAATTCTGAGCACCGATGCCGGCTCTTTGCCTCCTGCTGAGGTCGCTGAAATGGGGCAGGTCATCTATGAATCCGGAAAACGTCTCGAGCGGCTGATTGAAAATTTTTTGATCTATTCGCAAATCGAGTTGCTGGGCACCGACCCCCAGCGTGCCAGCGCGTTGCGAAAAAAGCAGACGCAACTTCCCAGAAAAATTGTCGAAGCCCGCGCGATTTACCAAGCTCAAGCCGTTGGGCGCATGGCGGACATGACCTTGGATTTGATCGACAAGCCGGCGGCCATTTCCGAGGAATACCTGACCAAAATCGTGGACGAACTGGTCCATAACGCGTTCAAATTTTCCAAATCCGGCACCGGAATCCAGATTTCACTTTTCCCTTCCGACAAAGTTCTAACCTTGTCAATCTCCGACCATGGGCGCGGGTTGGGTACTGAACATGTTACCAAGGTTGGTGCCTACATGCAATTCGAGCGCAAACAGCAAGAACAGCAGGGCTTGGGACTCGGATTGGTCATTGCCAAACGGCTTACCGAATTGCACGGAGGCAGCCTTGGAATCCAGACCGAACCCGGGGCGGGGACGACCGTTATCGTAAATCTCCCTCTCAAGGGCGCAAACTGAACGCCGGTGGGTTGCCTTCAGAACGGCAGCCGTGCGTAGAGGATGGTCAGCCAGGGGCCGCTGAAATGCGCTATGAGAAAGAGGAGTGCAATGGCGACCGGCGGCGCAAAGTCCAGCTTTCCCAGCCTCAGCGGTAGCCAACGCAATGGCACGAGTAAATTCCTTGCTGTCAAGTTGATAAAGTTCCATAAAGCATGATTGCCGAGGTAAACATAACTGTTCAATAGGTGGAGCAGCAGAACCCCAGCGATCAAATACTTCCAAGCCAAATAAGTGCCCAGTCCAATGGTCACGGCCTCTTCAGCTAAGTGGGCTGGGTTAGTTGTCCGGGGAATTATGTTTAAATGCGATAGCAGCGGATGGAGCGCCAGCCAGAACAGCCCGGCGACGAGGAGCGGTAAAAGAAATTTGATCACCTTCGGCCATCGCTCAACCCACCGCACATGCAACCGCACCAATCTCTGCAGCGGATCATCATCCGGGACGCTGGTGTTGGCCACCGAGAGCAGTAACAGCCAAAGATAAAAGATTCCGAGCGTCAGGGTGAGGTCCAGTGCGGAAAAGAGCAGCACGCGCTGCAGCAGATCACTCCGGAAGGGCAGGGTAATAACGCCAAGTTCCAGGGTTGGTGTCCAATCGATGGCCGGGCCGAGCCCGAAAAAAATCAACGCCCGGAAAAACACTAAAGCCATCAGAGCCGCCAGAAACTTCCAGCGCTTCGGCCCTGTTGGATCGGCTTTCCTCAAGGTGCCTACGAGAGATGTGGCAGAAGTGCGTGCGAGCGGATCAAAACGAAGGGAGAGCCAGTTTAACCAGAGCAAAAGGCCGGCGAGGTTCAGAATAAAATTAATCAGCGACATCTTGCCTCGAGTGCACCTGTTCAACGACACAGTTCCCCAATCGCCCTGCCTTGTCGCCTCGCGGTTGGTTCCGACCGTTGGCGCTTACATCATTTTCAGCAAAGTGTCAGCCATCTCGGAAGGCGTGGCCGCGATGCCAATGCCTGCGTCCCTGAAGGCTTGAATCTTCGCCGCCGCTGTGCCTTTTCCGCCGCTGACGATCGCCCCGGCGTGCCCCATGCGGCGTCCGGGGGGGGCGGTCGCGCCCGCAATGAATCCTGCCACCGGTTTCTTGCAATTATTCTTGATCCACTCCGCGGCTTCTTCCTCAGCCGACCCGCCGATTTCACCGATCATGATGATCCCTTCAGTTGCGGGATCCTCATTGAACATCTTGATGATATCGAGGTGGGAAGTCCCATTCACCGGATCGCCGCCGATGCCGATGCACGTTGATTGTCCAACCCCCCTGGAGGTAAGCTGCCACACCGCCTCATACGTCAGCGTGCCGCTGCGTGACACCACGCCGATGTTGCCCTGCTTATGAATGTAACCCGGCGAAATGCCAATCCGGCAACCACCGTGCGAATCCTTGCCGGTTCCCGGAGTCACAATGCCGGGACAATTCGGACCGATCAGCCGCGTCCGGCTGCCTTGCATCGCTCGTTTGACCTTCACCATGTCATTCACCGGAATGCCTTCAGTGATGCAAACAACCAAATCCAACTCGGCGTCCACCGCTTCCAGAATGGCGTCGCCCGCAAAAGGTGGTGGCACGAAGATCGCCGACACAGTTGCACCCGTTTGTCGGGCCGCTTCCGCCACCGTGTCGTAAATGGGAACCTGATTTTCAAACAACTGCCCGCCCTTGCCTGGGGTGACGCCGGCGACAACCTGTGTGCCGTAAGCCAAGCTAAGCAGCGTATGCCGGGCTCCGAACGTGCCGGTGATGCCCTGCACGAGAATCTTGCTTTGAGGAGTAACGAGAATGGCCATAAATAAAAAATGACTTCCTGCTGGATTACTTTCCGACCGCCTTGACCACTTTCTGTGCCGCATCGGCCATCGAATCGCCGCTGATGATGGTCATCCCCGACTCGGTGAGCGTCCGCTTGCCGGCTTCGACATTGTTGCCCTCCAGGCGAACTACGAGCGGCAACTTCAGACCGGTTTCGCGAACGGCCGACACGATGCCGGTGGCGATCACGTTGCAATCCATGATGCCGCCGAAAATGTTCACTAAAATGCCCTTCACGTTCGGGTCGCTCAAAATAATTTTAAACGCGGCCGTGACCTGGTCTTTGCTCGCGCCACCGCCGACGTCGAGGAAGTTCGCCGGGCTGCCGCCGAAATGCTGGATGATGTCCATGGTCGCCATTGCCAGTCCGGCGCCGTTGACCAGGCAGGCAATGTTCCCCTCGAGCTTGATATAATTCAGGTTGAACTTGCTCGCCTCAATTTCCAGCGGCGCTTCCTCAGCCAGGTCCCGCATCTCCAAGATGTTCTTGTGGCGATACAGCGCGTTGTCATCCAGGCCGATTTTTGCATCCACGGCTACCAGGCCTTCTTTGCCATCCGCGCCTTCGATAATGCAGAGCGGGTTGATTTCAACCATGGCCGCGTCGCATTCCCACCACGTTTTGTAAACTCCCATCAACAGCTTCGCGCCCTGTGCGATCAAGTCCCCTTTAAGCCCGAGGGCAACCGCCAGTTTCCGGCCTTGGTAAGGCATCATGCCCACCGCGGGATCGATGATTTCCTTGATGATTTTCTCCGGCGTCTTCTCGGCCACTTCCTCGATGTCCACACCGCCTTCGGTACTCACCATCATCAGCGGGCGTGAGGCGGCCCGGTCGAGCAACACGGCGAGATAGAGTTCCTTGCGGATCGCCGGCGCGGCTGCGACCAGCAGCTTGCTGACCAGCCGCCCCTCCGGGCCCGTCTGCTTGGTCACCAACACCTGGCCGAGCATCCCTTTCGCTTTTTCATGCACTTCCGCGGCGCTCTTGCACAATTTAACCCCGCCTTGAAAGCCGCTCTTGAACGTTCCCTTGCCACGGCCGCCCGCGTGAATCTGGGACTTGACCACCACCAGCTTCTCGCCTTTCGCAAAAAGTCGTTCCGCGATGGCTAGCGCCGCTTCCGGGGTCGAGCAGACATCACCGGGTGGCACCGCCACGCCATATTGGGCGAGCAGTTGTTTGGCCTGATATTCGTGTATGTTCATTGCAAATGTGTCAGCGGTTCAGAAATTCGTCGTCGTCAATGGTTGCGCGTCGCTTGCGGGTCCAACCCGGGCAGCACGATCAACGCTGGGCGCTCACCGTTTGGAAATCGGGACGACCTTCAGCCCGGTCGGCCCGGTGTAAACGCTCTGCGGACGGATGAGCCGGTTGTCTGCCAGTTGCTCCAGCACGTTCGCCGTCCAACCGGCGGTGCGCGCAATGGCGAAGACGGGCGTGAAAAGATCGATCGGAATCCCCAGCGAGTAATAAACCGTGGCCGAGTAAAAATCCACGTTGGCGTGCAGATTCTTCCTCTGCAGCATGATCTCCGCAATACGATCGCTCATTTGGATCCACTTCGGTTCGCCCAGCTTTGCGCTCAGGATTTGGGCCATCCGCTTAAGATGCGGCGCCCGGGGATCCAGCGTTTTGTACACGCGGTGGCCAATCCCCATGATTTTTTTCTTCTGCTGGAGACATTCTTCGACATAGGCATCCACCCGGTCCAGCGAGCCGATTTCCTGCAACATCTTGATGACCCCCTCATTGGCGCCGCCGTGGAGCGGCCCTTTCAGCGTTCCAATCGCCGTCGTGATGGCTGAATACATGTCACTGAGCGTCGCTATGGTCACGCGGGCGCTGAAAGTCGAGGCGTTCATGCCATGGTCCGCGTGCAACACATAGCACAGGTCCATGGTCTTTTCCTCCTCGACCGATGGCTTCTTGCCTTGCAACAGGTAAAGAAAGTTTGCGGCCTCACCCAGCGAATGATCCGGGTCCAGCAGGGCTTTGCCTTCCCGGGCGCGATGAAAGTATGCGGTCACAATCGGAATCCGCGCAATCAGCCGGATCGCCTTCTGCCGCTGCGCATCCATTGAATCATCGTCACTCGAGGGGTCGAAGCAACCCAGGGCGGAAATCGCCGTCCGGATGGCATGCATCGGCGGTGCGTTCTTGGGCAGCGTCTTGAGAATTTGCACCACCCCCACCGGCAACTCCCGGGCTGCGGCGAGTTGATCTTTCAATTCCCGCAATTCCTTGCTGTTCGGCAGGTGATTGTGGTGCAGCAAATGCACCACCTCTTCGAACGTGACCTTGCCGGCCAACTCGTCAATGTCGTAGCCGCAATACACAAGCTTGCCGAGGTCGCCTTGAACATCACTTAACCGGGTGTTGGCGGCGACGACTCCTTCGAGGCCTTTGGCCGGAGTGGAGGTTGCAGGACTGCTCATGAATTATTACGTGTTTTGTTTCCGGGATAATTGATTTTGCCCTAAAAAACAGAGGGTCAATCTAGGTAACGTTATACGGGGCGTCAACGGTTTTAATCTCTTTTTCACCAATCCAAACGCTCCCTCTGCGGACTGCGCGCTGAAAATGCGGCGCTCCATGAATCTAATCGCAACCGGACGGCAAAGCAAAGGGTCTCGCTCCCGCGCATTCGGCGGGTTTTTGGTCATTTCGCTTGAAAACCACCGGCCGCCTATGCACATTGCGCCGTTATGAAAGCCGCGTTCTCCTTGCTCTGGTTGCTGCTTTCCATCTGCGTGGGGCTTCCGGCTTCGGCCTGGGGGGGCTCCGGCGACGTGGCTTCGGTCTCGTTGGCCGGCCGCAACTACGTCCGCCTCCTCGATTGGGCCCGCGTCAACAACCTTGAAACCCGCTGGCTCAAGCGCGACGAAACCATTCAGTTGACCAATCGCGGTGTCCGGCTCGTGTTCGCCATGGATTCCCGGGAAGCGGAAATCAACGATCTCAACGTCTGGCTCTCCTACCCGGTGCTGCTGCGCAACGGTTCGGCTTATGTTTCGGAAGCCGATTTGAAGACTGCCGTCAAGCCCATCCTCTACCCACCGCGCAACTCGGCCAGCGCCAAAATCAAGACCATCGTGCTCGACCCCGGCCACGGCGGCAAGGACCCGGGCAATCAGGACGGTTCCCGCCAGGAAAAAAAATACGCCCTGCTGCTCGCCGAGGAACTCAGCGACCAGTTGAAACACGCCGGTTTCAAGACTTCCCTTACCCGCACCTCGGACACCCTCATTGATCTGCCGGTGCGGCCGGATATCGCCCGCCGCCGCGGCGCCGATTTGTTCATCAGCCTTCACTGGAACAGCGCGGGGTCCGGCAAAAATGAAGTCAAAGGCGTCGAAACCTATTGTCTGACACCCGAAGGCGCCAGTTCCACCAATGCCGGCGGGGAAGTGATCGGCGCGGGTGCGAAGCCGGGGAACCTTTACAATAACAAGAACATGTTCCTCGCCTACACGATCCAAAGATCGCTCCGCAAGAATCTCACGGTCGAAGATCGGGGCATTCGCCGCGCCCGTTTTGCCGTCCTGCGCACTGCGGAGATGCCGGCGGTGCTGATTGAGGGCGGGTTTATGTCCCACCCCGCCGAATCCAAACATATCTACGATCCCGCTTATCGTAAGCAAATGGCCAAAGCCATCGTCGAGGGCGTGCTGGCTTACAGGGCGCAGGTGGAACAGCCTCGCTGATCTGCCATCCCGCGCCAACCGTGACCGCGGTCGGACTCTCCCCGAAAAACAACTCCGCCGCTTTTCGAGTTTCACCGCCCCTCGCCTTGAACGGTTGCCGCTCATTCCGGTTCGCCTTTCCACGGACCCTTCAACTGCAGATCATCCATCAGAAAATCAATCGGCCCTTTGCCGATGAATTCAATCGTGAACCAATCCACGCTCCCCACCGGCAGTTTTGGAAACGACGACAGCGGCACGCTCACCTTTTGCCATTGGTCATTCAGCTTGGTTTCCATGGAACTCACCACCACCACCTGATTCGTCGCAAACGCATCCGCGTGCAGGGTGAACCGCGCCTGGCCCGTCCCCGCTTTCGTCCGCAACCACAAAAGCAAACCGGTCGCTTGCTTCCCCTGTAATTGCCACCCGCGCACCCG
>JAQGOT010000540.1 GCA_028293465.1 Pedosphaera sp.
TTCTCTTCACCAGCGGTTCGGAAGGCGTTCCCAAAGGGGTTGAACTGACCCACGCCAATCTGCTCGCCAACATGCGGCAGATGCTGGCCGCCACCGACATCATGGACACCGACCGCATGTTCAATTGCCTCCCGCTCTTTCACAGTTTCGGGCTCACGGTCGGCACCCTTCTTCCTCTTGTCCGCGGCCTATTCGTCTTCATCTATCCTTCCCCGTTGCATTATCGGGTCATCCCGGCGGCTTTTTACGACCGCGATTGCACCATTTTTCTCAGCACCAATACGTTCTTGAACGGCTACGGACGCAAGGCCCATCCCTATGACTTCCGGAGCCTGCGCTACCTTTTTGCGGCGGCGGAAAAGTTGCAGGAAACCACGGCCACCACCTGGTCGCAGAAATTTGGCGTTCGCATCCTCGAAGGTTATGGCGCGACCGAATGCGCCCCTTGCATCAGCGTCAACACGCCGCTTTCTCCCCGATATGGCTCCGTGGGACGGTTGTTGCCGGGCATCGATTACAAGCTGGAACCGGTTGAGGGCGTGGAGGAGGGTGGACGGTTGATGGTGCGCGGCCCGAACGTGATGCGCGGTTACTTGAACGCCGATGCCAACGCGAAATTTAAGGGCTTCGGCGGGTGGTATGATACCGGAGACATCGTGAGCGTGGATGCGGATGGTTATCTCTTTATCCGCGGCCGGCTAAAACGATTTGCTAAAGTCAGCGGCGAAATGGTCAGCCTGACCGCCGTGGAAGACGCGCTGGCCGGTGCCTTCCCGCAATACGGTCTGCGTTGCCAGGTGGCCGTCGTGACCCGCCCGGACGAAGACAAGGGCGAGGTGCTGATCGCCGTCACCAACGAACCGAAGCTCCAGATGGAGGAAATTCGCGCCGCCATTAAAGCCAAAGGACTGAATAATCTCAGCGCTCCCCGCGAGATCAAGGTGGTCCGGGAAATCCCCAAACTCGGCACCGGCAAAATCAACCACCGCGAACTGGCCAAGATGATTTGACCGCAAATCCATGAATTTCGAACCGGAACGACTTCAAATCCGCGTTTATGGTGACGCCGCCCTGCCCACTCTGATTTACCTGCCTGGCCTCCATGGCGATTGGACCTTGGTCACCAGTTTTCGCGCGGCACTGGCCAACCGTGTCCGTTTTGTTGAGGTCACCTATCCCCGCTCGTTGACCTGGTCCTTGGAGGACTACACGAATGCGACGGCCGCCGCTTTGTTGGCGCAAGGCATTGATCGCGGTTGGCTGCTGGGAGAGTCCTGGGGGTCACAAGTTGGCTGGGCGCTGCTTGGGCGTAGCATCAAAGCTACGGACCGACCATTGGACCAGCAAGAAATCGGGTTTCAAACCGAAGGCCTCATCCTCGCAGGCGGGTTTGTAAAACATCCGTGGAAGTGGGGTCCCGGCATGCTCAAATGGATTGGCGAGCATACGCCGAAGAAATCCTACGAACTGGAGCTCAAAATTTACGCCCGCTATGCGAGCTTCCGTCATCGGCACGCCCCCGAAACGCTGGCGAGCATGGAAGAATTCGTAGCGCGGCGAACCGACCTGGACCGGCAAGCCATGCGCCAGCGCCTAGATCTGCTGGAACAATACGATCCACGTCCAACTGCCCGGCAAACCCGGTTGCCAGTGCATTACCTCGCCGGGTTGGTGGATCCGTTGGTACCGTGGTTTTTGGTGCGCTGGTGGTTGCGGAGGAATTGCCCCGGTTACCGCGGCGGCAAGACCTTCTGGCTCGCCGACCACAATGTGCTGGCCACGGCGCCCGCCCGGGCCTCGGATTGGGTGTTGAAATGGATGCAGGGCGCAACGGGACAGGCGTAACCCTTGTCCTCAGGATCTTGAAAACGCCGCTCGCCTTGGAAATACCCCTTTGCAGTCGAATAATCCAACGCTATGTTGCCGTCCAACATTAGATGCTTATGACTCGCCAGCAGATACTCGATCTTTATTTCATGGATGCCCGGTGTAAATTGATTGATCTCGCGTCATTCATCGACCGCGTCGAACGTTCCGAAGGTGAAGAGGACTTCCGCATGACAGCCTTTCGCAACGCCTTGACGGAACTCAGCAAAGGTAACCAGGAAAAGGCCAAACAGGTGCTCCTGGCTCTTAGCGACCCCACAACCGATCCTATTCCCGCCGCCACGACAAAAGCCGCCTGCGGTGCTTGGCCCGGCACTCGCTAACCCTCAACCACCAACTCTCAACCCTTTTATGCGGTATATCGAACCACACGCACACATGGTCAGCCGGGTGACGAATGATTATATCGACATGGTCACCGCGGGCTGCGCGGCCATTTGTGAACCGGCTTTCTGGGCGGGCTTCGACCGCAGTTCGGCGGATGGTTTCTACGATTATTTTTGTCAACTGACCGAGCACGAGCCGAAGCGCGCCGCCAAGTTTGGCCTCCCCCATTTTTGCTGGCTTTGCATCAACCCCAAGGAATCGGAAGACCTGAAGTTGGCCGATGATGTGCTAAGCATGATTCCTAAATTCCTGGATCGTCCCACCGTGCTGGGCATCGGGGAGATCGGGTTGAACAAGAACAGCCGAAACGAAATCAAGGTTTTGGAAAAGCACGTGGACCTGGCCGCGCGACACAAC
>JAQGOT010000543.1 GCA_028293465.1 Pedosphaera sp.
GGTCGTGTTCGTCATGGTGAGGTTGCCCCAACTGGCGATTCCCCCACCCCACCAACCGGCATCGCAGGCGGTGACGGAGCAGGCGACGAGGGTGAAATTTCCCGAGTGGTTATAAATGCCAGCGCCATCACCCTGGCCGTAGTCGTTAGCACAGGCCTCGATCACGCAGTTGGTAAGGAATGAATTGCCGTCGTTATAAATTGCTCCGCCGGTAGCAGCCAGGCAATTGGAGATGGTGCAGGTCTTCAGGCTGAGGTTGCCGGTGTTGTAAATGGCACCGCCATCCACATCGTCGTTGGACATCTCGGAGCCGGAATCAGCGATGAGGCAGGATTGCATTTCCAAGCTTCCAGAGTTGTAAACGGCGCCGCCGAAGGTGGCGTAATCCTGGCATTTAAGGAGATTGCAGTTGAGCACTTTGAGCGAACCGGCGTAGGAAATGCCCGAGGCGGTGGACCGCGTCATGCCACTGCTGACCTTCCAACCGTCGGCGATGGTGAGGTGCGAGAGGGTGTTGGTGGTTCCGGCGGTCATCGCGAAGATTGAGAATTGGCTGTGGCCGCTGATGGTGAGGAGATTTGTCCCGGGACCGGTGATGGTCACATTCGCGGTGATGACGGGAAGCGGTGAGGCCAAGGTGATGATGCCGGTCACGTTCGAGAAGACGATCGCGCCCCCGCCGGAGGTGTTGGCGTCGAGAATGGTTTGGCGCAGAGCACCCGGGCCTGAGTCGGCGGTGTTGCTCACGACGAAAGTGGCGGCGTCGAGGCGCGATACCGCAAGCAGAGCGGCGGCAAGAACAAGGAAAATCCGCTGGAGAAACGGCGGCGTAATGGATGGTTTGCCAGGTTGCTTGTTGTACACGCCTCGAATATAAGGCTGTTCCACGGTGTGGGGACAGGTGAAGCATTACGGAGACTTGGTTCCGGGAAAGTACGGACGAGGGAGGCGGCGGGGGAACGGGTGAGCGAAACAGCGCGGACACCCCGACTCATTCGCGAGGGCTCAAATGGATGTCGGAGGGCCAGTTTTCGTTCGGCGGGATGGGCTGGTGGTTTTGCGGATTGACGGCAGTGGGGTTGGGACGCAATTTGGTGCTTAGCTTGCTAACAGAAGATGAAGATAAAGCACTTTCTCTTGATTTTGGTCGGATTGGCGCTCGTGGCGGGAGTCGGCTATTTCTTTTTCATGCCGTCGCCCCCAGGCCGCGTGGACGCCGAAAAGATCATCGCCGCCGCCCAGGCATACACCCGGGAATTGAGGGCGAGCTCCACTCCGTTGCCGCCCTCGGTGTCGATGGACCAACTGATCACCAAAGGTTTGCTCAAGCGCGAGGATGTCAGCGGCTTTGACGGGGTCGAGGTTATCGTCTATCTGTCCGGCTCGACCAACGCACCGCGATCAGTGCTGATGCGAGCTCATCTACCCGACGGACAGGACGTGGTGGTGTTGACCGACGGCAGCGTCGAGACGACTGCGGCGGGCCAATGACGATTTCGCCTTGCATCGTGGCCGGGTGTGATTGTTGAATTGCCGGCGATGAACGAACTGCAACCTCCCAATGCGCACCATGTGCGAGCGGCGCAGGGCTGGTTGGAATTGGGCTGTGAGGCGGAGGCCAACGAGGAGTTGGAGAAAGTCACCCCGGACCTTTCCGAGCACCCGGATGTGCTGGAAGTGCGCTGGGGGATTTGGGCGGCGGCGGGGAACTGGGAGGCTTGTCTTACCGTCGCGATTGCGTTGGTGGAGGCGGCGCCTCAGCGGCTCATCGGCTGGATTCATCGTTCGTATGCGCTGCACGAGCTCAAACGAACCGCGGAGGCAACCAAGCTGCTGGCTCCGGCGGTGGACCTGTTTCCCCGTGATTGGCTCATCCGCTACAACCTCGCGTGCTATGCGTGCCAGTTGGGAAACTCGGCAGAGGCCTGGGACTGGCTCCAGAAAGCATCCAAAATTGGTGACAAAAGGGAAATCCGGCTGATGGCGCTGGATGATCCGGACTTGGAACCGCTGCGGGCGAGGATGCTTGAGCGAGGAGAACCGCCGGCGAAAGATTGATTGTGTGGGCGGTCAAGACTCCGGCGGTTTGCGCAAACGTGCGGGTCAAAACACATCGCGGATTCATCCTACCGCTTCCGGATTCGAACATCCCCGCCACTGGTTTTAAGGACGAGGGCGGGGCCACCGCCGTTGATGGTGCCGTGCAACGCATTTTCCCGATGCTTTCCTTCCACGGCGACGGGAATTGCTGAACCGACCGTTCCCCCGCTGGTTCCGGCATCGAGGTTGAACGCTGTGGCACCCGGAATTTTCACGGTGATATCACCGCCGCTGGTACGAAAGGAGCAATCCGATTCCGGCTGTCCGGCAAAATCACCAGAAACGTTCCCGCCGGAAGTCGAGGCTTCAACGGAAGGGCCGGCGAAGTCCTTGATCTCAATGTTTCCCCCGGAAGTATGCAATTGAAGCTTCGCGGTGCAGCCAACCGCCTTGATATCTCCCCCAGAGGTCCGGGCATTTACAGGTCCCGCGATTTTGTTGAGGGTCAGGTTTCCCCCTGAAGTCCGGGCGTCCACTTTGCCTTGGAGATCGGCCGCTTGAACATCACCCCCCGCCGTTGCGAGGGTGAGGTCGAATTGGCGAGGAACCGTGAGGCGGAAATGGACCTCCAACGAGGGCCGCCGCCAGGAGGAACCGCGGAGAGACTTGGTCTTTTCGGCTTTGACCCGCACTACGTTGCCCTCCTGGACAAAGGTGACCTGATGCTCTTTCAGCAGCTTCGCAATCTGAGAGTCACTGCCGCCTTTGATCTCGCGTTCGACGAGGAGCTCAACCGTGTTCTGGTCCGCGGTCGAAACCTCGATGCTGCCTTGATCTGCATCGATGATCAGTTTGCCCCCTGGTTGCACCGAGAAGGATTTTGAGATTCGCTTATCCGGGACAGAGAAGCTGTTGCTGGAACCGCTGCCCGAAGGATTCTCCGCTTCCAACTGTGGCGGGGGGTCGGCGAGATGCCTCGCCTGGAGCGGGACCGCCGACATCAATGCCAAGACGACAACGACCACAAAGCTTTGGGGCCGCGACCAAGTTTGAGTATTCGTCATATGCTTCCTTATTGCAGAACTGATGGCGTGGTGTGAAACCGCGCAGTGATTTTCCGTCTGCGATGACCAAGACGAGGCCAGCCGGCGGACATTTTCAAGCTCATCAAAGAGCCAAGTTAGAGACAGGTGTCACCAGCGGACATCATGGAAGGCACCGGCTCAGTCCTCCGCGAAGAGGTATTCCAGATCGGTCTTGGAAAGGCTGCGAGCGAAGCCTTCTTCACCGAGGACGTCAGCGATGGTTTGCGCTTTGCTTTGTTGCAACTCCCAAATCTTTTCCTCCACCGTGCCCGGGGCGATGAGCCGGTA
>JAQGOT010000586.1 GCA_028293465.1 Pedosphaera sp.
CTTGCCCGCAACTTCATGGACAAAGCCCACGTTGAGCTTGCGTTGGATCAAGCAATTCATTTCGGTCTTTCTCCGGTCGTTTATGGAACCGAAGGAGTTTTCACTCATTTGCCGGGAAATGAAGACCTCGCATTCTATGAACATCTTTCAGGCCTGGCACCTGTTCAGACCTCGCGCGGGAACCTGATGCGCATCCCGGTTTTCAAGGTGCTTTGGATGGGGCAGGTAGGACAAATAAGTACGGTCATGGCTGCCCCGTCCCCAAGTCTTGCGTTTGAAAGAGTTCAGACGCATCGCCAGATCGTCGAGTTCGTGCCGAATGACGTTACGAAAGCCACAGGATTGCAAACGCTCGCCAGCCGGTTAAGAATTTCCCCGAACGAGACGGTTGTTTTTGGGGACGCAGAAAACGATATCCCCATGTTCGAATGGGCTGGTCTCTCGGTTGCGATGGCTCACGGCTGGCCAACAGCAATCGAAAACGCCTCCAAAACCTCCACCGTTGGACCGCCTGAGACAGCGCTGGCACGGGCAATCAACTCAGTCATAGCCGGATGACTTCCATGAAGCCGAATCGAACCCTCCGGCGCCGCTTTCCCGCTCGCACCGGTTCAGAGAGTGCTTGACAGCCATCGGCCCCTTTCCTTAGAGAGGTAGGAGGTCGAAAAGTGCTGAGACTTGGCGGAATGGTTCGAGTGAATTTTCCTCATGGTTGATCGCCGCGGCTTCTGGTTTGTTTTTCTGAATGAGACCGTCGTATTTAATTTTATTGATCGTGATGAACTTCATGTGGGCCGCCTCCTTGTCCATCTACAAGGCGCTGGCGGGTTACTTGGAGCCTGGTGGGATCGTGACGCTGCGCTTTGGCCTCGCGGCGGTGTGCCTGGGGGTGCTCTGGCCCTGGCTGCCGGGCAAAGCGCCGCGCGGGGCGGATCTGTTCAAGACGCTCATAATGGGATGCATCGTGTTCATGCTTGGTCATCGTGTGCAGGTTTTCGGCAACAAACTCAGCAGCGCGGGCAACACCTCCGTCCTCATGGCCATGGAACCACTGGTGACGTCGGTGGCGGCGGCGATCTTTTTGCGCGAACATATCGGACCGCGGCGCTGGATTGGTTTTGCGTCAGCGATGGTCGGTGTCGCGCTCCTCAACGGTCTTCTGGGCGCCGGTTTTCAGTGGAGTGGCCTCACGGCCAGCCTGATCTTCGTGTCCTCGTTCATTTGCGAAACCGTTTATTCCATCATGGGCAAACCGTTGGTGGAGCGGGCCAGTCTGATGAAAATTCTAACGCTGTCTTTGATCTTCGGAACGGTAGCCAATCTTCTGATCGACGGGCGACAGACATTCACGGCGGCGCGGGCGATGCCGCTGCATTTGTGGTGGCTGGTGGCTTACCTGGCGATCGTCTGCACGGCGGTGGGCTACGCGGTCTGGTTCGTGGTGATTCGGGAAACGGATGTGAATGTGGCCGCGCTGACAATCTTCGCGCAACCGCTGGCGGGCGTGGCCATCGCCGGGTATTGGCTCCATGAACCGCTGCACTGGGGGCAATTTTGGGGCTGCGCGGCCATCGTCGCCGGCTTGGTGCTCGGCTTGTCGCGGCAAATCAAACCCATCCACGCTACGCCGCAGGCCGACCCCGAGGTTGTTTAAGGCTGGCAGCCAGTCATTCCTTCGGCACGAATTGTTCCAGGGTCCGTTTGCCGATCAGCAGGCCGGTCGTCTCCAGTTTCAACCCGGCGACGCGGTCGTTGAGTCCCAGGGAAACGTCGATCGGGGTCAGCCCGCCGTGGTCGCGGTAGACCGGGTCATGCCAGCCTTCGAGGTTCAGATCGGAATCATAACCCGTGCGGATCAAGGCATGGATGATCTCCGCCCAGTTCGACTGTCCTAACCCGGGCCAGCGGTGTTCGGCGACACCCTGATGGCAAATCCCATATTCCTCGAGCAAATGCCGATTAATGAGCGCATCCTTGGCGTGAACATGAAAAATGCGCGAGCCGAACTTGTGGATGTTCGTCACCGGGTCGATGAACTGGCAGATCAAATGACTCGCGTCCCACTCGATCCCGATGTTGTCGTATTTCGTCTCGTTGAACAATCGCTCCCACATGGCCGGTTGTGCCAGCATGTTGAAACCCATGATCGGCAGATGATACCGGGACATCGGACAATGTTCGAAGGCGATGCGCACGCCCCGTTCCGCCGCAAAGCGCGCCAACGGTTCCCAAAACTCCAGCAACTGCGGCAGAAACTGCTCGAACGACTTATAGACCGGATTTTCACCCTTGGGATGGGTTTCAAATTCAATCACCGCGCCGGGAAACCCGGCCACCGTTTTAACACCGATGTGCGCCGCCACTTCAATGGCGCGCCGGAAGGTGGCCCGCGCAAAATCGCTCTGCTTGGGATCCAGCGGGTTTTTGTAAAGCGCGCCGATGGCGGAGATGCGGATGTTGCGTGCCTTGGCTTCGCCCGCGATTTGCTCGGCAAAGGGCTGCCAATTGGCCTCCTTCGGGCCCGCGGCGCTGTTCTCAAACCGCATCCACTCGATGGAGCCAAACCCATTTTGCCGCGCCCATTCCAAGCGTTCAACGGTGATTTCAGTCAGAAAACCAATTCTCATAATTTAAGAGTTCAGTTGCGCAACCCAACCAGTTCCATCAGCTTGTCCGTCTCACCATACGCCTCTTCCACCCACGCGACAATCTTCGCCGGATCGGGCGCGTATTCCAGTTCAATCGAAACGACGCCGTCAATTTCCAGCTCCTTGATCGCTTGCAGGTAAGGCGCGAACTTCACCACTCCGCGACCGGGCGGCAGATCGCCGTGGACCTTCCCATCGCAATCGCTGAGATGCACGTGAATCGCCTTGCCCTTGAGTTGCTTGAGTTCCGCCGGGCTGCTGTCCGAGAGCACGAGATGGCTGATATCGATGTTGGCGCGGACGCGTGGGTGATTGCACTCATCCACAAACCGCACCATTTCGCGCACGTTGTTCAGCAAGCTCAGGCGGAAAGGTTCCAGTTCGAGCGCGATGTCGATCCCGCGTTTGTCCGCGTAATCCCCCAACCGCCGGCAGGTTTCAATGCCCCACTGCCACTGCGCCTCGGCGGGGATGACCTCGCGCTGCCAGATGTATTCCCCCAAGACGAGCAGGATGTTCTTCGCGCCCCAAGTCCGGGCCAAATCGATGAATTTCTGGCAACGCTCGACATGGAACTCGCGCACCGGCTCGTTGAAATCGATCAACCCGACCGCGACCACCGGAAGCGAAATGATGGGCAGCCCCAGCTTGCTCGTGGTCTTGGCGACCAGGCTGACTTCCTTTTTGGAAATGCCCATGGCCTCGGTGAAAATATCCACCGTATCAAAACCAATCCGGGC
>JAQGOT010000621.1 GCA_028293465.1 Pedosphaera sp.
CGCCGTTCAGATCGACCGGCGGGCGGATTGGCGCGAGGATTTTTCCGCCCGGGGACTGTTCAGCCGCATTCTAAGCGAAGCGCGGGACGGCAAGATTCATCCGCTCTACACTCACAGCGATTCACCCGCGGACACCATCATTGACATTGCGGCGACCTTCGGGGTGGACACGGTGGTTCTGGGCGGCAGCCGGCGCGCGACCTTTGTGAACCTGCTCAAGGGAAATGTGGTGGCCCGGGTGGCTGCCAATCTGCCCGAGTCGATGCACTTGATCGTGATTGGATGAACGGAAGAAATCATCCGTGTCCGTACGGAACCCTGCCGCGTTCGCAGCTCACCACCGTTGGGAACTATCAAGGAGCAGCCGGCGCGGAGTTGGTGGCCGAGGTTGCGGCAGGAGAAAGATTCGTCATCGACCGATGTCGGCGTTCCTGCATCGGAGCATCGTCAGGCCTCTTGCCCCCATGCGGTTTGAGCAGCTCGTCGAACTTCTTTTGTTGGTCAGGCGTCAGCTCCCCGCGGATTTGCTCGCGAACGGTTTGCATCTCCCGATTCATCTGGGGAACGATCGGTTTCCAAAGGCCTTTGGTGCGCTCCTGGCTGTCGAGAATAATTTTTTCAACGTGTTCGCGTTGCTGGGGGTTCAGGTTGAGCTCACGTTCCATGCGGTGCAGCAATTCCTTGCTGCGCAACTGCCATGGCGTGATGGCCTGGACCGTGGGCGGCTTGGGAGTGTTGGCATGGGCCTTGACCCGGACAGCATGGCTGACCAACAGCCCGCCGGTAACCACTCCGGCGCCGTAAATGATCAGGGTGGCGAGGATGACCTTCCAGGAATTCACTGGGTTTCTAAAGGTGCATCAGCCGTGGCATTATCCACCGCTGCGAACAAGGTCGTTTGCACATCCTGAGACAAGGTTTCCGTATTGGTGCCAGGCAGGACCGAGGACCAGCCCGCCAACAACAGCGCGGCAACCACGCAAAGCCCGGCAGCGCGGGACAGGCCGTGAGCCCAAAGTCCCCAGGCATCCAGCGCGGGCCGGCCACTCAGACGGGCCAGCATCCGCTTCTCAAAAGTGTAAGGCACGCTATCGCCGGGTGGATTGGCCTTGGCGGCAGAGATCAGTTTGCGATGTAGTTCGGAAAGATTCATAAGCCTGCACTTCATCAGACGCCCACAGCTTAAGCCGGGTTACAAATACTTGTCTTTGGCCAATCTGGCCAGACACTTTTTCATTTCGCCGCGGGCCCGAAAAGCCCGCACCTTGACCAACGGCACCGACCACCCGGTCAGCTCCGCAATTTCCTTCACCGAACGCTCTTCGATTTCCAACAGCGTAATGATCAGCCGGGCGGCGGGCGGGAGCTGTTCCAACACCCGTTCAACCAGTTGCTTGGCCGCCGCCGCGCTCTCGCTGGCGTCCTCCGGGTGGGTGACAAACCGGTTCAGCCAGTCATCCTCCGGTTCGGTGAGTTCGGAGAACGCGGTTTCGCGATTACGCTGGTGCCCGCGCAGGAAATCGTAGCAGGTCCGCACCGTCAAGCGCATCAACCAATGTTCGAACGGCGCATCGCCGCGGAAGCTGCCCAGTTTGTTGAAGGATTTGAGCCAGATCTCCTGCACGATGTCCTCCACCTCGCTTTCCCGGCGGGCGTAACGGCGGGCGGTGGCGAAGACCCGCGGCGAGTATTTGACGATCAGAGGCTCAAAGCTGGCGGTGTCGCCTTGCAACACCGCGGCAATGAGTTCCGCGTCGGTTCGTTCCATTTATCCGCCCATCTTGCCAAAGGGATGACGGAGAAAGAAGCCAAAAGCCTTGACCTTCACGAGTGGTTTACACCAATTGAAATGGCACCCGGGCAACCGGCGGTGGCGGTGCCGATGACACGCCTCCCCGGTTACGCGCCAGGAGCGAGCGCAAAGCGCGTCGGGAACGACAACTTTCATAGGTCGCAGCCGGGGTTGGCTCCGGTGCCCGTTCCGACCGGCCGCTGCCGGGCCGAATCCCTGCGCCGCGCTGAGAATAATAATGCTGAAAGAGAATAGTGATGTTCATGGCACCCACATGCCGGCGCAAGTGGAAACCACCCACGCCAATAAAGGAGACGAACGCCCCTTGCCAAAGGTTACCCGATTCCGCACTCATTCATCCATGTATATGGGTCAACGTTGGCATTCGTAGTGGATGGGCTTAGTTTTTGTTGGAGACTCGAGCGGCCGAGCCTGCAACGGTGGTGGCATCGCGGGTCGCATAAAGAAAGGAGCATTGTTTATGGCAAGAATTGAACTCACCGAGGAGGAGCAGGAGACTCTCAGCCAGCTATTGAAGATGACTTTGGCGGCGCTGGAGATTGAGATCCAGCACACCGATCACCGCGAGTTTAAGGCACACCTGCAACATCGCCGCGATGTGTTGAAGCGGGTGATGTTTAAAGTGCTGGAGGCGAAGGCGGCGGCGGTTTCCTGAGGCGGATTGAATATCCCACCGTAGAAAAGATGCTTGCGGGGGTTCGTGCCGGATTTGGTTGGTGTTGGTAAGGGGTCTGGCACCCCGTCAAGTTGGACGGGTTGGTGCGGACTTGCGCCGGAACCCTTTGCTTCGGTGTGACCTCCGGCCCCATCCTGTCCATCCTGTCCAAGCGCTCTCACCCGCTAGGTTGGATTTGCCTGGATTTGCCTTGATTCACCTGGATTCGGCATGGTGGCCGTGTGTTAACACCCGTGCGCAAGCACCCTTGATCAACCACGACCCACCGGCCAAACCCGCGACCCTCCCCATTGGGATTTCTTTGGGGCTTGTCATTGGGAATTGGTCATTCCGACCGCAGGGAGGCCCCCCTACTTGGGGGTGTACAGCC
>JAQGOT010000653.1 GCA_028293465.1 Pedosphaera sp.
TCCAAGCTTCACCCGATGCAACCAACTGGACCTCGATTTACACCAACTCAACCGGGGCTTCGATGACTTTCACCGACGAGGATTCCGTCAGCTTCACCGCACGCTATTATCGGGCGGTCATCGCCAATCTACAGCTGGCGTTGACTTCCTGCGCCTGGGATTCAAATGGTTACTGCTGCGTACACACCGAAAGCCTTCCCGACGCACCCTATATCATCCAGGCATCCGCCGATTTGCTCAATTGGATTCCGATTTACACGAACCAATTGGGCGGCCCGCTTGACTTTTGGGATCTTGACGCTCCCGCTTTCCCGAACCGATTCTACCGGGATCTCATCCAAACCATCGGCATCCGCGGTTACCACTGAAGTCCGGCCCAATCATTGGTGAGCTAATTGCAATTGACCCGGTAAAAGCGGTATGGCACCGCAGCTCCGTTGGTATCTTGCAGCATCAGCATGAGGCCGGTGCCGGCTTGAGCGGGAAACAGCGGGGTCCAGACGGCATCGGTTAGCGAGTTCTTGTATTCCAACGTGTAATTCAAACCGGGCACGCTGAGCAGGGAAATGGCCACATTTGTTGCCGTCACGTTCAGGCTGCTCAAGGCAATCGTCGGCGGCACCAAGACTTTCAGATTCGCGTCCGCGCTGGTGATGGCGCCGACGAAGTTCGTAACGGCCACCGCGTAAACGCCCGCCTGCGAAGGTTGGACGTTTGTCAGTTGCAAGGTCGAAGCCGTCGCCCCGTTCAAGTTCGTACCGCCGAACAACCATTGGTAACCCAAGGGGCCCGTGCCCGTGGCCGCCACACCGAAGCTGACATTGGCCCCCACCTGCGACACAACATTCGACGGTTGACTTGAGATGGCGGGAGGACCGTAAACGGTCGTGATCTTGGTCGAAGTGTTGTTGGTGGAATTCGCGTCGGGGAAAGTCGAGGCGATGGAAACGGTGTTGGTGATCAGGCCATCAGTCGTGGGCACGACCAAGATCGTAAAATTCGTGACCCCGCCGTTGAGCAACAAGGGGAAGCTGCAAATGACATTGTTCCCCACCTTGACGCAGCCCGGCGAGGCGAATGAGAAGGTGGAATTGGGGGGCAGGACGTTGGTGATGGCGACACTGGTGGCCGGTCCCGGACCAAGGTTGGTGATCGCGAGGCTGTAGGCCAGACCTTGACCGACCATGGCTGGATCGGGAAACACGCTCTGTGAAATCGCCAGATCAGCACTGGCCGCCGGGGTGCAGCAAGTTGTCCCATCCCTGACGGAGATATTGTCGAGATACCAAAACGTGGCCCCCTCCGCGTTGCCGATATCCACGGCCAATCGCCATTTTAATTGCACGGTCTGTCCCGCCGCCGCGGCGGGGAGGTTCACGACAGTGTTGAGGAAATTCCCCGAGGTGCCGGCCCATACCTGCCGGCCAGCCAGAGGATTGCCGCTCGTCAGGTCTAGGGTCCGCACATAACCGCCGCCGACGAAACTGCCGCCAGCCGCCAGGATGTCGGTGAACGTACCAGCGCCGATTTTGATCTCCAGCACGCCGCCGTCAAAAGCATTCGCGGAGTTGGTAGGGTCAATTTCCGTGCTATAACTGTTGCGAAAACTCAACTGGGCCGTCGGGCTGGTAATGAGAAAGCTTGGGGAGTTGACGTCGCTCACACCGGCATTGGTCGAGCCACCCACGGACAGGGCGTTCGCACCGCTGTATTTAAAAGAAGTTGAATTGATCCAGTTCGAAACCGTGCCGGAAATCGACCGACTCCAGCCTGGGGGAAAGGTGGGCGCGGTGACCCCGTCAAAATTCTGGCTATACGCCAGGAGCGGCGCGCCCAGCGGCAGGGTGAGGACCACATTGCTCAGAACTGTGGCCCCATCTTGAAGCTGCAAGGTCGGGCTGATCGTGCCGCCACAACTTCCGTGCGCAGTGAAGATGAATGAGCGGGTGACTGCCGCCCCGCCACCCAGCACTGCACCGTAGGTTTGGGGACCGCTTAGCGGCGTCACGTCGACGTTGCTTTGCAAGGTGGCCACCAGACTGGCGGTATTGACCAGGCCGATGTTTTGCAGCGAGAAATTTACGACCACAGTCTCATCCGGGTTGATAGTGCCGTTGGTGGGACTGCAGGTCTCGACGGAGATTGCGGTGCCGGCGGCGATAATTGCCGCTGCGTTGGTTGGGGGCGCCAGAGCGTTGATCAACGGCTTACCCGCCGGGGTGCCCCAGCCAGTGCAAAGGTCATAGCCGCCGACCGCGAAGAATTGTGCGGGACTCGATGCATTGGTGTTGTTGCCAACCGTGATGTCGTGAAAATCCGCGGTAAAATTTGCGCCCTTGCCGATCGCATAGATCGCCGGGTTGATGAACCCGACGGGCGGTTGGTTGTTCAGGGCCGCCTGCTGGTTTACCAGGGCAATGAAGGCCGCCCACAGCGGCGAGGCAACACTGTCACCACCCACGAAACTCTGTGCCCCGTTGTCGGAGACAACGAAAACATTATCCGACACCATGGACACATCCGGAATGTTTCGCAAGGTGGTTGAGCCGTGGTTGGCGGTCATGCTGAGGCCTTGCTGCCACACCGGAATCGGCCAACTCGTGCTCACCCCGCCACTGCTGGCGCCGTTACCGGTTCCCGCCGTGAACCAACTCCAGGTCTTTTCGGACAACCAGCCCTGCCCGGGGCCGCGGGTGCTCAAAGTCGTTCCTCCAACACTGGTCACGTAAGGACTGTCCGTCGGTGAGGATGGCGTACCTGCATAGGCGCCGCTGTCTCCGGCGGCGTTGAAATAGGCCTGGCCCTGCGCGGCAAACTGTTGAAAAATCTGGGGCGTGGTGGCATCCGTCGGAAATGTCCACGAAGCGCTCAATTGTTTGGCCAGGTTGTCCGACGCCATCCGGCCAAGGATGGAGTTGCCGATGTTCCCCTCATAAACGATCACCCCGGCCAAACCAGGTGCCATCGCCAGCGCCATCTCGATATCCAAGGCCACCTCGACATTGTTCGCACCGGCGCTTCCGGTCTTCCCATTCAGCAAAATGTTTTGCAACGGTAGATTGGTCAAACCCGACAAAGACGCATAGGTCGTGATGTCAGATGGAAAATAGCCGTCGAATTGCAGCAGGCCGACATATTGGCCAACCCCGGTCAAGCCGACGCCAGCCGCATAAGCTGCCCGGAAATCCCCTCCGCGATACGAGCCGCTCGGTCCGGAACCGGATTGCGCCTTGGGACCGTCTTGCGGTTGCGGGGCGGGCATCACAACGAGACTGGCAGGTCGCGGCAAGGAATAATTGTCCAAGCCGCTGATGTGCAGCACAGGCTTGTTCAACCCCAACGAGGGTTCCTGATCCGGGGCAAAAAATGTGCGCGACGGTTCCTCGGGATGTGGGTAAACCAACAAATTCAAGCTGAAAGCCTTTTGAACGTCCGCTACCGACCCGGCCACGTCCACCAATACTCGGCTGGAATAGGTCGCCGTGATTGTCAGGCCTTGAGCCCGCAGGAAAGAAGTGACGGCCTCATAATCCTCCTCGGTGGGGCTGAATTGACTCCTGAAATCGTCCGAGGAAAGCCATTTATGATAATTGGGGCTGGTGGGGTCATAAAGCTCACCCAACAGGTTGGTCAAGGTTTCGCGATTGCGCAGTGGCAATCCTATTGCAAGGTGAAGCTGGTCAGTGCCCGGCAACTGCCCAAGGGCTGTAACGTTGGCAGTCTGCGCTGGCCGATGGCCACTCAAAATCTGTTTTCCCACTGCTCGTGAGTCCGCTGATCCCGCCAGCAAAAAAGCAGCGAGCAGCACCGTCGTGCGTTGGAAGGAAATTGAAAGAGATGGGAAATGCATTGGTAAAATTAGATGGTTGCCAGCGGAGAATGATCTTTTCGAAGTTGCCGTAAAACTTAAAAAAAACGGCGACCGGGAGTTTATCCCGGTCGCCGCTGATTGCGAATGTTATTCGGTGAAGCTCAAGCGGAAAAACTTGCTCGAACCGCTCGGCGGGACCTGGTAAATCGGGGCGAAGGCACCCACGGAGGTCCAAGGCCCGGTTACGTTGGTCGCCTGTAATAGCGTGCCCAAGGTTGCGCCCGGGGTCCAGCTCACCACCACGTTTGTGCCCACGCTGCTGATTTTCAGGCTCGTGGTTCCAGGCACGTCGAAGCTGGAACTGG
>JAQGOT010000108.1 GCA_028293465.1 Pedosphaera sp.
CGGTGATGGATCATTGCCAGGATTATTCGCTGGTGACGGACGGGGTGATGCATGAGGGGTATTGGAGCACGGCGCTGGGGTTGCGCGGCTGGCCGGCGGCGGGGGAGGAGATGATCGTGGCGCGGAACATCTTGCTGGCGGAACTGACGGGGACGCAGGTGCATTGCCAGCATTTGAGCACGGCGGGCAGCGTGCAACTGCTGCGGGAGGCGCGGAAGCGCGGGGTGCCGATTTCGGGCGAGGCTTGTCCGCATCATTTTGTGCTGACGGATGCGACGATTGCGGGGAGCGAGAAGTTTTGGGCGGCGGATGGGGCGGGAGTTTTCGGGTATGGCAGCGCGACGACGGGGCGTCCGGTTTGGCCCAGTTACGATACGAATTTCAAGATGAACCCGCCGTTGCGGTCGGCGCGGGATCGGGAGGCGATCCTGGAGGGGCTGGTGGATGGAACGCTGGAAATCCTGGGGAGCGATCACGCGCCGCATTGCGATTACGAGAAGGAAGTGGAGTTTGATTACGCGCCGTTTGGAATCACGGGGTTGGAGACGGAGCTGTCGCTGTCGCTGATGCAATTATATCACACCAAGCGGCTGGGGTTGGCGGAGTTGATCGCGAAGTTCACGGTGGCGCCGGCGCGGTTGTTGCGGCTGGCCAAAGGGACACTGAAGCCGGGTGCGGATGCGGATGTGACGGTGTTGGATCCGGGCCGGGAATGGGTTTTCGAGCGGCGGGAGTCGGCGAGCAAGTCGTCGAACAGCCCGTTTTACGGGTGGGAGCTGCGGGGGAAGGCGGTGATGACGGTGGTGGGGGGCAAAATCGTATGGCGTGAACGGGAAGCTTCGGTTAGTGTCTAACATGATTAAGATTGGCAAGCATTCACAAGGAGAACGCATGATGAAAACACTGACAATGATTGGGCTGGTCTGCTGGGTGGCGCTGCAAGCAACGGCGGCGGAATCAGATTGGCTGACGGATCTGCCGAAAGCACAGGCGCAGGCGAAGGCGGAAAAAAAGCTGGTGCTGATGGATTTTACGGGGTCGGACTGGTGCCCGCCGTGCAAGGCGTTGCATAAGAATGTGCTGACATCGCCGGAGTTCGAGGCGTATGCGAAGACGAACCTGGTGCTGGTGGTGGTGGATTTTCCCCGGAGCAAGGAGCAGAGCGAGGAGTTGAAGAAGTCCAATGAGGCGCTGAAGGACAAGTTCAATATTGAGGGGTTTCCGACGGTGATACTGTTGGACGGAAACGGAAAGCAATTGAGCAAGGAAACGGGTTACGGCGGGGCGAGTCCGAAGGAATTTATTGCGGGACTGGAAAAGGCGAAAAAGAAGGCTTCCTGAGGTTCAGGAGCCGGTGGGCGCGCGGTGGCGGGCGGCAGAGTTGAACCAGCTCGTGGTCGGCTGGAGTCATGCTTTTCCGCCGGTTAAATCTTGACCGGCGGGGCCACCCCTTTAGCATCGCGCAACGGTTTAGTTTGGCTTGAAATAATGAAAGCAATACTGGCATTGGAAGATGGTTCGGTGTTTCGCGGTGAAGGTTTTGGCGCAAAGGCCACGGCCTGCGGCGAGGTTTGTTTCAATACTTCGATGACGGGGTACCAGGAGATTCTTACCGACCCGTCCTACAAGGGACAGATTGTGTCGATGACGTACCCGCTCATCGGCAATTACGGGGTGAATTTGCAGGATGTGGAATCGTGGCGGCCGCACGTGGCGGGGTTCGTGATCCGGGAGTTGTCGCCGGTGGTGAGCAATTGGCGGGCGGATTGTTCGCTGGCGGATTACTTGGAGCAGAATGGGATTCCCGGGATTCAGGGGATTGACACGCGGGCGTTGACCAAGAAGCTGCGGGTGCGCGGAGCCCTGAACGGAATTCTCTCGACGGAGGATATGACGGATGACGAGGCCGTGGCGCGGGCGAAGGCCTGGCAGGGATTGGTGGGAGTGGATTATGTGAAAGAGGTCACCCATAAGGAGTCGTTCGCCTGGGATGAGAAGGACGAGCAGAGTGCGAGTTTCAATCTGACCCACGGCTCCGGCGAGACCGATGCCCGCCAAGTGCGCGACCCGTTGCCGGCGGCGGATATCCCGATCGTGGCGTTCGATTTCGGCATGAAATACAACATCATGCGGCGGCTGCGGCAGCATGGGTTCAAGGTGCAGGTGGTGCCCGCCACAACGACCGCAGCGGAAGCGCTCAAGCACAAACCGGCGGGAATTTTCCTCTCAAACGGCCCTGGCGATCCCGCGGCGCTCGGCTATGCCGTGAACGCTGTGAGTGATTTGGTGAAGACGGGGATTCCGATCTTTGGCATCTGCCTGGGACACCAGATTTTGGGGCAGGCTTTTGGCGGGAAGACGTTTAAGTTGAAATTTGGGCATCGGGGGGCGAATCAACCGGTGAAGGACCTGGGGTCGGGTCGGGTGGAGATTACGTCACAGAATCATGGGTTTGCCGTGGATCCCAAGTCGCTGCCCGGCGAAGTGACGGTGGACCGGATCAACTTGAACGACCAGACGGTGGAAGGGATGCGGCATAAAACGCGGCCGGTTTTCTGTGTGCAATATCACCCGGAGGCCTCCCCGGGGCCGCACGATTCAACCCCGCTGTTTGCCGAATTTCGTGCCCTCATTCAAAATGGCGCAAAGTAAAGTATTGATGAAGAGCCGGAAATGCGTTTGACTTGGAAACAATCCATCTGGATAATCAAGTTCACAGAAGCAAGCCTATGGCCAAACTTGTAGTGCTCAGTGAAGGAATGACGGGGCAGACGTACGAGCTGAAAGTGGACAAAACCACCATCGGCCGGGTGGAAGACAACACTTTCCAGATCGCGCAGCCTTCTGTCTCCAGCCATCATTGCGAAGTGTTGCTGCGAGGCACCGAGGTGGTGATCAAGGACCTTAACTCGACCAATGGCACGTTCATAAACAACCAGCAGGTCAATGGCGAAGCGGTGTTGAAGCCGGGTCAGACCTTGCGACTGGGTCAGGTGGACCTTCGACTGGAATCAGGAGCACCTGCGGCGCCGACAGGGAAGCGACCGGTGGATTCGACGATGGTCATCCCCAAGGGAGTGAGTTTGGAACAACTCGAGCAGGGCCCGCACGCGGCATTTGACACCACGAAGGGCGGCTTCACCAAGAAGAAGGACAAGACCAACAAGTATTTCATCATCGGCGGCATCGCGTTTGTGCTGGTGATTGCCGTTGTCTTCGTGATCGTCTTCAGTTCCGTCAGGAGCCACTAAGTTCCTCGTTCGCAACCGGAGAATGGTGTCTCTGCGGTCCCCGTGGGTTATTTCTCCTTCAACCATCGCGCGGCGTCCATGGCAGCATAGGTGATGATTATGTCCGCTCCTGCCCGGCGCATGGCCAGCAAGCTTTCGAGCGTCACAGCACGTTCATCGATCCAACCATTGGCCGCAGCAGCCTTGACCATTGAGTACTCCGCGCTGACAGCGTAGGCGGCAGTTGGGTAACCAAACTCCGTTTTCACCCGATGCAGAATATCGAGATAAGCCAAGGCTGGTTTGACCATCACAATGTCGGCGCCTTCCTGAATGTCCAGGGCGACTTCGCGCAGCGCCTCGTTGGCGTTCGCAGGGTCCATTTGATAGCTGCGGCGATCCCCAAACTGGGGCGCGGATTCCGCCGCTTCACGGAAGGGGCCGTAAAACGCGGAGGAGAACTTGGCGGCATAGGACATGATCGGGGTGTCAGCAAAGCCCTGTTTGTCGAGTTGTTCGCGAATGGCGCGCACCCGGCCGTCCATCATATCGCTCGGGGCGACGATATCAGCGCCAGCTTCGGCATGGCTGGCAGCGGCGCGAGCCAGAAGTTTGAGACTCGGGTCGTTTAAAATCCGGGTGTGGTGCCGGTCCTGCTGGACGATGCCGCAATGACCGTGAGCCATGTATTCGCAGAGGCAGACGTCGGTGATGACGAGCAGTTGCGGCAGTTCTTTTTTGAGACGGCGGACGGCCTGTTGGACGATGCCGTTGGCGGCGTAAGCACCTGAGGCGCGGACATCCTTGGTTTCCGGAATGCCGAAGAGCAGGACTGCCGGGACCCCCAGTTCATACGCCAAGGTTGCCTCGCGAACCAATTCGTCGGGCGAAAGTTGGAACACGCCGGGCATGGCGCTGATAGGGTGGCGCAGCTTCCGGCCGGCGCGGACGAACAGCGGCAAAACCAACTGCGTGACGCTCAATTGGGTTTCGCTCACCATGCGGCGCAAGACGGGTGATTGACGCAGGCGACGAGGACGATAACTGGGAAACTGGCCAAGCGGATGCGAGTTCATTGGGTGATTCTAAGTTTAATGTTCCAAGTTCAAAGTGCAAAATTGCTCATTACAGCTTTCCAAATATGACCGAGATGCTATCATGCCGCCATGCACAAGACGCGGCTGGTGAACCTGGCGTTCTTTTTGGCAATCCTTGCCGGATTGGTGGTGCTTTTCCTGTTTTTTGTGTTCGTCCTGCCGCGGTTCACGAACTTTAACTCACCGCCCAAAATCAGCAACACCCCCACCCTCGTGCAGCAGGTGCAAACACTCTCGCAACTCGTCACCGTCAAATATGTGCTCGAAAAGGTGGTCATTCTGGAAGACGTGAAATGGTTCGGCGAAAGCCGGGTATTGATGGTCGCCCACGGCATCGTCAAGGCGGGGGTGGATTTGGGCGAGGTCCGCACGCAAGACATTCAAGCTTCCAAAAACAAGGTCACCATCAAGATGCCGCCAGCGCGGATCACGGATTCGTACCTCGATGACCGCCAGACCAAGGTGGTGGAGCGGACCACGGGTGTCTTGCGTACTTTCGATAAGGATCTTGAACAGAACGCCCGACAACAAGCCGTTGATGACATCAATCGAGCGGCCCGGAACAGCGGTATTTTGAAGGATGCCGACGAACGCGCCCGCACGCAATTAACCCATCTTTTTCGCCAGATGGGTTATGACGAGGTGGAGTTCAAGCACTGAAAGTGATGCATTTTGCAAGAAACGGATCGGCCCTCGTTTCTGAGCGAGTGCTGCCTCGGTACGCGCCGATGGGTGATTTGTTCCGCCTTTGCGATCGAAGCCTCTTTGGCCAGACTACCGCGGTTAATCGCCGGTCGAGGTGTGGAGGATCCTCACCGGTTTTGGATGAACCTCCACGCTGCGCATGGAGTCAATGGGAATCAACGGCTTACGCCGTGGCAATTGAGTCCGGGTGGCATGGGAGCGCAGTTCCAACAGGTATAAACCCGCCGGCTTCCTCGCCCCTCGACGAACAGGCCTCGCAATCGGAACCTGCAACTCGCGAACGATTCTTGATATTTTAATTTTCCCGGGCATAAACCTGCAATTTAAGCCCGCATTTCACATGCCAAAGATCGCCAGTTCCGTCCATTCCACCCTTTTCCGTTCTCGAATTCAGTTCATCAGTTCGTTTCATCCGCAAATCCTTGGTGCTTGCCCTCCTCCGAAGCAGATGCCGCTTGGCAGCCGGAATCCATTTTGATTAGCTGTGCGCGCTCAATGACAAAGCTGCACGTGCCATTTTCATTCTTTTTGCTCTGGTTGTCGCTTGTCTGCGTGCAGGCGGTGCCCCAACCGAAGAGCATCGTGATCGAGGCGCCGGAGGAGGTGGAATTCGACCCCGCCACTGGCATTGGCATCGCTACCAATGGCGTTGTCGTCAAGACCGACGAAGCCGTCCTGACTGCCGACCGCGCCTCCATCAACCAATTCACCGGTGACATCTTCGCCGAGGGCTCGGTGCGAATGCAACAGAACGATCAGACCTGGACCGGGCAGCGCTTACACTATAACTTCCAAACCCGCGAGCTCAATGGCGACGAGTTCCGCACCGGTAAATCGCCCTTGTTCGCCGCTGGCCAAGGATTGCACGGAGGGGTGACCAATAACATCTATACGGCGACCGCCACTAACACGTTCGTCACCGCCGATGATTACTTCCGCCCGTTGCTCAAAGTGCGCGCAAAGTATCTCAAGATCGTTCCGGGTCAGTATTTCGAGGCCCGGAATGCCACGCTCTTAGCCGGCAAGGTGCCGTTGTTCTTCTTCCCTTACTACCGGCGCTCGTTGGAGGAAAACGCGAGTCATTTCACCGTCCTACCCGGCTATCGCAGCACCTACGGTCCGTTTCTGCTGAGCAGCTACACCTGGTTCCTGAACGACCAACTGGATGGGGTCTTTCATGCCGACTGGCGCGAAAAGCGCGGCTTCGGTGCCGGGCCAGACTTTGGCTTCCACCTTGGCGATTACGGCGAAGGCATCCTCAAGTATTATTACACCCATGACCGGGACCCCGGCATAGACCAGAGCACGGTTCCCATCCCCGAAAACCGGCAGCGACTCTCCTTTGGCTATCAGGCCACGCCACTCACCAATCTGACGCTCAAATCGCAGATCGCTTACTGGAGCGATCCCTTGGTCACCCACGATTTCTTCGAGAACGAATACCGCAAGGATATCCAACCCAAAACCTTTTTTGAGGCGAACCAACTCTGGCAAAACTGGAGTCTCGATGCGTTGGCACAGCCCCGGGTAAACAACTTCTTTGAAACCGTCGAGCGATTGCCGGACGTCCGCTTGTCGGGATTTCGCCAGCAAATCGCCGACACGCCACTCTATTACGAAAGCGAAAGTTCGGCGGGCTGGTATCGCCGGTTGTTCTCCGACACAAACCTTCTCCAAGGCAGTTTCTCCGCCGCCCGGGCCGATACCTTCCACCAAATCACCCTGCCGAAAACATTCTTTGGCTGGCTTACCGCCACCCCGCGTGTCGGTGGACGCTTTACCTATTACAGCACCGCCGAGGGACCCGGCGCGACCACCACCGAACAATACCGGAAAGTATTCAACACCGGCATGGAAGTCTCCACCAAGGCATCCCGCGTTTGGAGCGGCGTGCAGAACCACCTTTTTGATGTGGATGGATTGCGTCATATCATCGAGCCTTCAATCAATTATGTGTATGTCCCCTCACCCAGCGTTTTACCATCGCAACTACCGCAGTTCGACTACCTGCAGCCCACCAACTTGTATCTGGTGCCGATTGAATTCCCGGATTTCAATGCGATCGATTCCATCGACAGCCAGAATGTGATTCGTTACGGTCTGCGCAACCGGTTGCAGACGAAGCGCAACGGACAGATCGAGAACCTGGTGAACTGGAGTATTTACACCGACTGGCGCCTCAAACCGCTTAGCGGGCAAACCACCTTCTCGGACATCTTTTCCGACCTGGAATTGAAACCGCGCAATTGGCTGACCTTCCGCTCCCAACTGCGCTACGATGTCAACCAAGGAGTCCTTAACCTGGCCCAGTCGCAATTGACCTTCCAGCCGAACAATACTTGGAGTTGGGGCATTGGGAACTACTACCTCCGCACTGGCCCGCTTTTCGGCACCGGCAACAACCTCTTCACCAGCACCCTTTATTATCGGTTCAATGACAATTGGGGTGTCCGCATGTCGCATCACTTCGATGAGCGCACGGGCGTGATGCAAGAACAGTATTACACCCTCTACCGCGATTTGCGTAGCTGGACCGCCGCACTCACCTTCCGCGCGCGCGACAACCAAGGGGCCTTGGGGAACGATTATACCGTAGCGGTAAGCTTCTCCCTTAAAGCGTTCCCACGATTTGGCCTAGGCCAGGACACCGTGACCCCTTCCACGTTGGTCGGATTTTAAATACCCAGCCGATCCCGGCCACACCACCCTCCGCAGACCGCCAAAGCACCCGGCACCCTGTACACCTTTGATGGCCCCATTCCGCAAATCCGCATCGGCCTCGGCATAAGCTCAGCCCCGCCGTCCAGAGCTTGCAACCTGCATCCCAAGCCTTGCATTTTGCATGCTCGGATAAACGAATTACGATGGAGTCGGATTGATTCCATTAAACAACCGGGCAATCCGGACATCATGTGGCTGCAGCGCGGACGTCAGCCCGGTGAAGGGCGGAGGCCAGTTGTGTCCGGCATGGACCTTAGACCTGCCCCTATTTGGTCATTGCTGGCCTGGGCCTTGGCTTGTGTAATGCAAAAATATCGGTCTGATGCCTCACCCCCGGACGCACGCCATGCGAATCCAAATGCCCGACCGCCGGACCATTCATCTGATCCACCGGCTTGCCCGTCTTGATCTCCTCCACCAGGTCCGCCACACTATGCAGAATCCGCGTCGGCCGGTACACGTGATCGCCCACATGCTCAGCCGGCGTTGACCCGCTCAATACCAGGAACGATTTGAGGCCCGCCTCAAACGCACCACGAATATCCGTCTCCATGGTGTCTCCAATCATCACCACTTCCTCCGGTCCCTTCGCTGCCAGGCTCGCCAGTTTCCGCCGCGCCCGATGAAACATATAACCATTCGGCTTCCCTAAATAATAGGCCCTGCGCCCCGTGCTCACCTCCAGGAACGCCGCCGTCGCACCCGCCCCCGGACGCGTCTTGTCGTGCGACACCGGACACCAATTATCCGGATTCGTCGCCAACAACCCCGCGCCCTTCTCGATGCATTCATGCGCCTTCGCCAGTCGATCGATCGTCGTCGCCCCTTCACCCACCACCACGTAATTTGGCTTGATTGCATCGCTCGCAATCTTCCGCTCATGCAACGCTGTCAAAATCCCGCCTTCACCCAGCACGAATACCGTGCAATTCGGGTCTGTCTCACTCAAAAAATCCGAAGTGTTCAGTGCCGAAGTGTAGAAATGCTTGGCCGCCAAACCATGAATCCCCAAATGACGCAACCGTACCGCCAAATCCGCCGGAGTCGGAGCTGAATTATTCGTTAAGAACAAAAAGGGAATTCCCTTTGAGATCAACGCCTGAACGAATTCCACCGCGCCCGGAATCAAATGATTCTCCCGGTAGATCA
>JAQGOT010000684.1 GCA_028293465.1 Pedosphaera sp.
TTCCACTCAGCCACTCACCGGCTTACCCGTCAGCAGCACCCCCACTTGGGGGTGTACAGCCGTAACAGGCGTTACAACGTGCACCCCCAACCACTTGCCGGCCTGAGAAGCGTTACATTGCCGTTACAACGCCGTTACATACCCCCAAAAGCGTTACAAATGGCCGGACGGAACACTTGAAATTGAAACCTTCACAACTCATTGGATCGCATTTTTCGCAATGAAATCGATTGCCGGCTGCGGGTCTTTCGGCGCAAGTGGATAATGTCCTTCGCCCTGGTTGATGATCACGCTGACCCGTCCGCCCAATTCCCTGTATCGTTTTTCGACGACCTGCGTCTGACTGGCAAACCAAGGGTCGAGACTGCCGCAAACGTGGAGGAGCGGCACACCGGCTTTGGCCAACGGGGCAAGGTTATCGAGCGGTTGCGTTTTCGCCAGGGTGCTGTGCATGACCGGATTCTCGGCGTAGATACAGCAAACTTTGTCCGGGTTCGCCATCGCCCAGGCATAGACTTCCCCAGCCGCCTGCCCCGCCCCTTGCATCACCGGCTTCTTGGAAAACCCTTGCGCGACGAAGTATTGGTAGCATGCGTCCCAATCGACTTGCAGCGGGCCGTCGGCGTCGTAGGAGACCGGGCCGACGACAATATGGAAACCTTTCGCCAGCAAACCCAGATCGACGGCTGCGTCCCGATCAACAAAACCCGCCCGGAACACCCACGGCTTTCCCGGGGCGGTGACCTTGGGCACGATCACCCTTACGTCTCCCCGGACGCCGGTGACCTGGAATTCATAGCGGTCGTAGCTCCCGGTGAAAAAGGGGCCGCGACAAGTGATGAAGGTTCCGTCCTGCGGAAAGTCCCGATATGAACTCTCGAGGCCGTAGTAGGAAGACTTCGTGCACTTATCGCCCGCGAAGACCGGCGCGGCGAGGTTGGTCGCCTGAACGCTCTGCTCGATGAAGTCCGCGATGGGCGCCGGGTCGCGCAAACTGTGGGGATGATGGGCTCCGCCTTCCTTGATCATCACCGATATTCTTCCGCCAAACTGTTGATAAATATTTTCAATCGGGGTGGAATACTTTCCCAGCAGCGGGTCCAGACTGCCGCAAACGTGAAGCAAGGGCACGTCATACCTGGCCAACTCGCCCAGCTTGGTCAGAATGTCGCGGTTACCACCCGGATTATCCGCATAAATGCAGGCAACCTTGTCGGGATGGCCGGTCGCCCAAATATACGCATATTCGCCGCCCCGGCTCATGCCGATGAAAGCCGGCTTTTTCGAAAGCCCATGCTGTTCGGTAAGAAATTGATACCAGGCATCCCACTGCGGCCCCGGTTTCAAGCTGGCGTCAGCCGAGGTGTAGGCGATGCAAAAACCGCGCTTGAGCAATTCGATTTCGGTTTGCGGCTGATGATCCCAATAACAGCCCTGCCAGGACCAAGGCATGCCCGCAGCGGCGCGTTTCGGCACCACCACGACGCATCGTCGTTGGCCCTGCGCCGGAGGCTTGACCCCGTTGCCTTCCCCTGGTGGCGCTTTGAACGGCGTGATGGCGAAGGTCGCTTCATCCATCACGAAGTCGTAACGATCAAAGCCATGCCACGTCGTCTTCTCCCCTGTGAAAGACGGGCCCCGTTCGTCTGCCATCACTAGTTTTGGACTTGCGAGCAGCGGCCCCATGACAAATGCCGCAAAGACAAAATTCAAAACACGCTTCATACCCTGTTCAGTTGTTGATTTCATAATTTTCCGGGAACGCCCCAAACCCTGCCAGAACCACCCGCCCAACGCCATCCCCTAAAGCGGGTATTCCGTAAACCTCCGGGCGAACCAAAAAACCGAAAGCCTCCTCCCAATCCGTCATTCGAAATTCGGGTCACTCACCCACCCACCCACCGGCTTACCCAGCTTCCCCCCAGTGGCCGTGCGCAAGCACCTCTCTCCAGGGGGTATTTAACCGTTACATCGTTACAACCCTTGTAAACATTGATCCAAAGTGGATTTTAACCGTTACAAACCGTTACACGCATCGTTACAATCGTTACAAATGCCCGACGAGCCCCCATCCCCAATTTGATAATCTTCAAATTTGAAATTCTTCCTTCGACATTCCAAGGCGTAACCCGCCGTTTTGCGAAAAGAACATCTGAGCTTATTTTGAACTGAGGAGTTCAAAATAGGAAGCGCATGAAAGAAGACTTCGCAAAAACAAAGAAAGCACAAAGCATATGAGCAACAACGATAAACAAAAATTAGCTGGCAAGGTCGCCGTTGTCACCGGCGGTTCTCGCGGCATCGGCGCGGCGATTGCCAAGCGCCTCGCCGCGGACGGAGCGAGCGTCGCCGTCACCTACTCCAAAGGCGCGGACGCCGCCACGTCGGTCGTTAAAGCGATCGCAAGCACCGGTGGAAAAGCAATTGCTATCCAGGCGGATGCCGCCGATGCCGACGCCGTCAAGGCCGCGGTCGAAAAGGCCGTCGCGACCCTCGGCCGACTGGATGTATTGGTGAACAATGCCGGCACGGCCATTCCGAAGCAGTTCGAAGAGGCCACGCTGGAGGAGATGGACCGCGTGATTGACATCAACGTCCGCGGTGTATTTGTCGCGACGCAGGCGGCGCTGAAACACATGCGGGACGGCGGTCGCATCATCATGATCGGCTCGAGCGTGGGCGAGCGTGTGTTGGCGCCCGGCTTGGTGCCCTACGCGGCAACGAAAGGGGCCGTCAAGATTTTTACACAGGCCTTGGCCAGGGAGGTGGGGAGCCGGGGCATTACTGTCAACAATGTCCAGCCGGGGCCCATCGACACGGAGTTGAACCCCGCCACGGGTGATTGGGCAACACCACAGAAGGCCGCCACCGCACTCAACCGCTATGGACATGTTGAGGAAATCGCCGCGATGGTGGCATTCGTCGCCGGTCCGGAAGCGTCTTTCATCACCGGCGCGAACCTGACCGTTGATGGCGGCACCAACGCCTGACCGCAAGTTTAACGGCCATGAAGTTTTCCTGCGAATGTCAAGGAGCGCACCAGATAACCGTGCGTAAGCACCGATGATTCCGCTTGGCGAGCTTGCAATATCCCGGTGCGATTTGCCACGTGATGAACCGGGGTGATCGGCGCGAGAACAATATTTTTTTCCGCCGCTTTTCGATGCCGGCCACCTGACCCGGCTGCTGTATCTCGCCACCCGAGCAAGGAAACATGCCAAAATCATCAACTCATAAACAATACAACCGTCCTTGTTGCCAGCCGAGCATTGCGCCCCCAGCGCCAACGAACGGCACCCCATACCAGCGGATGTAGGTGGCCAGTCCCAAAATCAGAACGAACCACCATAAGGCCAACGCCGCGCGCATCCATGGTCTGTACCGTGTGAACCGAAGTCTCGGCGGCAGAAGGTTGGTTCCGGCAACGAGCAGGATGTAACAGGCGAACAACTCCGCCACCATTCCCAACACACCATGCGCTGTGGCCAGCGCAAAGTAGGAGCGGCCCAGACGGCCCGGAAGTTCCGGCAGCACCTGGCTGCGAAAGGATGGCGCCATGAACAACCCGATCACCAGCAGATTGAGCAGCACAACTGTTGACTGGACCCATGCGTGCGCACGATAGCGCTTCCGCCGGGCGAACCCAGCGCCCACCAGCAGCGCCAATCCCATCCCGAGTTCAACCATCAGGGTGAGATCGGCGGTCAGTGGAGCATTCGTTCCTAAAAAACCCCGGCCCATTGGCCATCGCCTCCCTTACTTCACGACCACCGTGCCCGTCATCCGGGGATGGATCGAACAAAAGTAATCATATTTGCCCGCGTCCTTAAAGGTGAAGGAGTATTTTTGGTCGGTATCCAGCGCCGGTGAGGAAAACTTCTTATCCACACTCACCACCTTGTGCGGCACGTCGTCCTTGTTGATCCAGGTCACCGTTTCCCCCGGGTGAGCCGTCACGACCTTCGGCGTGAAGGTGAAGTTGTCAATTTTCACCTCCGGATCGGACATCTTATCGGCTGGGGTTCCGGCCAGCGTCGAATCAATGACGGCCAACTCATGCTTGCCTTGAACGTAGTTGACCGTGGTATAACCCAGCATGCTCCGCAGTTTATCCGGCGGCACATTTTTCATCGGCCCGGGCCCGGATGCCGTGCCTGGTCGCGGTTGCGGGAAGGCGGTCGCCAGCGCCGTGTGAAAGCTGACGTTTCCTTCCACCTTCTGCATGATCTGATGAATATGGCCGTTCAAGACCGAGACTGAGCCGAAGCGCTTGAGCAGGGAGATCGCCTGGGCGCCATCATCGGTGCCCCAACCCCAGTCGGGATAAACTGCCCAGAGCGGGATATGCGCGAACACCGCAATGGGCGTGCTGGCGGGAAGGTCGGCGACGTCCTTCTTCAACCACTCAAGTTGCTCCGCCCCGAGCAAGCCCAGACCTCCGGCCTTCAGATTCAGCACATTGACCAGCCCGATAAAATGGACTCCCTTGTGATCAAAGCTGTACCACCCATCGCCCTTGGTATTTTTGCCGTAGCGATCAAGAAAATCCTTCGTGTCCGTCAGTACATCATGCTCTCCCGGCACGTAGAAAATCTCACCTGTCTTGGCACCCTTGAGCACCTGGTCAACCGTGTCAAATTCGGCGGGCTTTGACAAATGGCTGAGGTCGCCCGTGTGGATGATAAAATCCGGCGGTTGCGGCATCGCATTGATCCTCGCCACCGCCTCCTGAAAGGTGGCCGTGACATCCTTGTTCGGTTCCCGGTTGAAGCCGATATGGCTGTCGCTGATTTGGACAAAGGTAAAATCGGCCGGCTGTCCGGCAGCGTTCGGCTGGGTCGCCTGGCCAATGACTTGGGAACGGAGGATTCCGCCGCTGAAGCCGTAAACAATGCCCGTGCCCACCCAAGCCATGCACTCGAGGAATCCGCGACGGTCAATGCCGTCCCGATTGTGATCATCAGAGATTCGCTTTTTCATGAGATTTCCTTCCACCTTGGTTGTCCAACTTCAGGAGGAAGTGGCTCCGGGTATTGACAGTCTTGCTTCCGCTCAGATGATTGGCTCCTCCCAATACCGCCGGTTGCCGCTGCTCCGCTCCTTGATGACTTTATGCCACTTGTATTAACCACTCCCACAGATCAAGGCATTGTCAAACAACTTGGCATCCGGTCAGTGCCTACTATTGGCTCCCTTTACCTTTAGGTAGTTCTACGGAATGACCCAGCATACGGTGAATCCCCCCGTATCTCTCGCCGGATTCCTCTGCCTTAATCGGTTGCTCCCACGGAGACCACAAGGTCGCCAGAGATGGAGAGCGCCACAGTCTCATCTCCGCGCGAGTTTGGGGCGTTGTTAAGCATTGTATGAACGATCATGAAAACCAGAATCCATATGAACGAGTTCGTCAATATAGCCACCTTTAATCACAAGCCGGAAGCCGAAGCTTTGAAATCGATGTTGCTAAGCAAAGGTGTAACGGCCGAGGTGCAAGATGAGACCAATCTTCAGAAGTATTGGTTCTGGGCCACGACCAAAGCAGGTATTCATGTCCAAGTAACCAAAGAATACTTGGCGAACACCCAAGAACTTCTAAGCCAACCGGAAGCCACCCATTTGTTGCAAAAAGCCATTCGCTGCCCTTCCTGCAATTCATTGCAAGTTCAGTATCCGGATTTGACGCGAAAAAATATCCTCCCGACTCTGTTAGCCCAATTATTCGTGTTGTTACGTTTTACCCAACACAAATATTATTGCGAAAGCTGTCATTTCTCATGGTTGAAGGCGCCGGTTCGTGCTTACGAGCGCAAGAGAGCTCGAACGTCGGTATCGTGAAGGGGTCAATGACTTTGGCATATTTCTGTGGACCGCTTTCCCTCGGCAACGCGTAATTTCAGATTGCAGATTACGGGTGGCGGACTGATAACTCGGGCATGTCGCTGAAGGTTTTGATTGTTCCGGATAAGTTTAAAGGCACGCTCACCGCGCAGGCCGCGGCGCAGGCTATCGCCAAAGGCTGGCAGCGGATCCGGCCGGAAGACGCTTTGGAATTGCTCCCGATGAGCGATGGCGGCGACGGTTTTGGCGAAGTCATCAGCGCACAGATGGGAGCCAAGGCACAGCCTCTGAAAACGGTGGATGCGGCGCATTGTCCCTGTCGCACCAAATGGTGGTGGCAGCCGGGGAGCAAAACGGCGATCATTGAATCGGCAAACATCATCGGTCTCGCCCAACTGCCGCCGGGGAGGTTTCATCCCTTCAAGCTCGACACGTTCGGGTTGGGGGCGGCGATCCGGGCGGCTGCCGCCAAGGGCGCGAGACGCTGCCTGATTGGCATCGGCGGCAGTGCGACCAACGACGGCGGCTTCGGCCTGGCCCGCGCGTTGGGATGGGAATTTCTCGACCATTCCGGCAGTGCGATCACCGAATGGACGCAACTGCACGCACTCCACCGCGTGCGCCGGCCCAAACGTTCGCGCTGGTTCGCCTCGTTGGTGGTGGCGGTGGACGTTCAAAACCCACTGCTCGGACCGCAAGGTTGCTCGCGCATTTATGGCCCGCAAAAAGGACTGCGGAAGGAGGATTTCCCGCTCGCGGAGCGTTGTCTCGGGCGGTTGGCCGAAGTGGTCAAACAGGAGCTGCGCCATGATTATGCCAACGAGCCCGGAGCGGGAGCGGCGGGCGGTCTCGGGTTCGGTTTGAGATGTTTTCTCGGTGCGCGGATGCAGGCGGGGTTCGATTTGTTCGCGCGCCATGCCGAATTGGCAAAACGTCTTCGAGAGGCGGATTTGGTGCTTACCGGGGAAGGCGCCATCGACCGGCAAACGTTGATGGGCAAGGGCGTGGGGCAGATCGGTCAGTGGTGTCGCCAGCGGAACCTCCCCTGCCTTGCCCTGGCGGGGAGGGTGTTGACGCGGGATACAAAAGGGTGCTTCACCCACGCGCACGCGTTGACGGGATTGACGAGGGTTGAAGAGGCACAGGCGAAGCCGGCGTATTGGTTGCGCCAGTTGGCGATGCGCGCGGCGCAGGATTATAACCGAAGGTTGTCGCCGGAAGCTAAAGCTTGCGGCTGAGACGGCAGGCGTTAGAGTTTGTCGCCATGAATTTAGAAGATCATTTGGGCGATATCATTCGCAAGGGACGCGCGGCGGCGAAGGTTTCCGCGGAAGCCGCGGCGGGTGCGGCGGGTTTGACAGCGACGGAATTGGCGGCGTTGGAGGAATCAGGAAACGTGGCCAAGAAACCGAACTTCGCGGCGCTGGGCGGCTTGATCGGCTTGAATCCGGGCAAGCTCGAAGGCATCGCGAATGGCTGGCTGCCGTCAGAGAAGAACCTGAGCGCGTGGCTGGAGTTACGGATGATCGCCACCACGAACCATGGCATGACGGTGAACTGTTACCTGGTTTGGGATGAAGTATCCCGCGAAGCCGCGCTGTTTGATACCGGTTGGAATGCAGAACCGATCCTGGCGTTGATCGCGGAAAATCAGCTTCAACTCAAACACATCTTTCTCACTCACACGCACGAGGATCATATCGCCGCGCTGGGTGCGATTCGGGAAAAATTTCCGAAGGTCCGGCTCCACTCCGGCTCCAAAAATGCACCGCCCGAGCAACGGCTTCGCGGGAATGATTTTATCCACCTCGGCAGTTTGCGCATCACCAATCGCGACACTCCCGGCCACGCGGAGGAAGGGGTGACCTACGTCGTGGGCAACTGGCCGGAAGACGCGCCGCATGTGGCGATTGTGGGAGATGCGATTTTTGCCGGCTCCATCGGCACGGGCAATCAGTCCTGGGATCTCGCGAAGCAGAAGATCCGCGAACAGATTTTCTCGCTCCCCGCCGACACCCTGCTCTGCCCGGGCCACGGTCCGTTGACGACGGTGGCCGAGGAGAAGGCCCACAATCCGTTTTTTTAATCGCGGATTCGAGCGGTTCGAGGATTCAGCCGATGGATTTACCGCTCACGAGCAGGGCTTGAGCGGAGAGGCAATTGGACCGGGGTGTTCACCCCATACCGGATCATCCGCAATTCCGCAACACTCTGTCCGCACCCTAAATTTTTCCCCCCGACCAAGGACCGGGGGTTTTTTATTTTTACGGTGAGGAAGAGGAATTTCACGCTGCCGCGAAGGATGAAATCCATTTGTTCCAAATCACGGGTGGGAAGTGAATCTGCGCGGGTGGAATTCTGGTGGGTGTTCACCCTATACCGAAGCATCCACAATTTCGCAACACTCTGTGCGCACCCTAAATTTTTCCCCCGACCAAGGACCGGGGGTTTTTTATTTTATGGAGAAGGAAATGGCGGTAACCGGTTGGGAACCGCTTACCGCCTATTATTGTTGGCCTTTCAGGGCGAAGCCGATGTGAGCGGAGCTTTTCCGCCCACATCGAGGAAGGTGGGTCCATCCTTCGCATGCACTCTGCATACGCTCAACGATGACCGCCACCTCCACCGCCGTGACCACCGCCACCTCCACCGCCGCCACCTCCACCGCCGTGACCACCGCCGCCACCACCGCCATGGCCGCCACCTCCACCGTGACCGCCGCCGTGGAATCCGCCGCCCATGCCACCTGCACCATGGAATCCGCCGCGCGGTTGACCGCCATGGAAACCACCGCCCATCCCACCACCATGGAAGCCCTCACTCGAAAAGGAACGACCCACGCCCTGTGGAGCAAACGACCGGTTGCCGTGAATTCCCCCGAATGAGCCCTGGTGCGCGGCAAATCCGTGGCCATCAGCACCGAAGGAGCGGTTCACTCCAAAGCCCGACCTGCCCGGGAAGCTATGGAAGCCCATCTGCCCGGGATGATGACTGAACGCAAGGTTCGGATGGGTTCGTGTTCCGAAGAAGCGGGTATCCCGCCCATGGCCGAAGAACCGACCATCCCTGCCATGAGCAAAAAAGCGGTCATGGCCGTCATGGCCGAAGTGATGCCGATGATCGAAGAACCTGTGGTCATCAAACACGAACACCGTCGAGAATGGGAAGAAGTCGAATCCGCCGAAGAACCCGACTGGTTGCCACCAGTACCACGGCGAGGGCTGAACCCAACCCGGACCCCAGTCATAATAATAGGCAGGGTCGTAGTTAACGATCGACGGATTCGCGTCCACCGAGGCACCGGACCCCGTTTGAGTTTGATAAGGCTGCGGCTGAGTCTGCGGGGAGGCTGGCACTGCCTGAGCCGGCTGTCGATCGGTGCTGGCTTGAGCCTGA
The DNA here is from genome assembly GCA_028293465.1 of Pedosphaera sp. Taxonomy (GTDB): domain Bacteria; phylum Verrucomicrobiota; class Verrucomicrobiia; order Limisphaerales; family Pedosphaeraceae; genus JAQGOT01. The sequence goes on from JAQGOT010000684.1 coordinate 9,235, forward strand.
TATGCCTTGCCGGCCGTGTCATACGCATTCGTAAACGCGAGGCTCGTGCCGAGGAGACTGCGGGTTTGGGCCAGGCCATTCCGGGCGTCCTCAGGGATGGTCGCTTTATCCGCCTTATAATCGTACCAAGCGAGAATTTCACCCGCCGTTCGCTGCACGAACGGAGTGCCGGAGGCAAGCTGGGTTGCGCGGTTGATGGTGATGACCGCCTCGACCATCTGCGTGCGGCGGGCATTTACGAAGGCGACAACCCCCCACGCCAAGCCGTTATCGGGCTCGAGGGTCGTCAGCGACTGGGCCTGATGATAGGCCAGTTCCGGCAGGCCCAAGTCCACCATGCGGGTGACGTAGGCCTCGTCAAGTTTCGGATCGTTGCGGACCTCGGCCGCTCCGTTGGCATAGGCGGACACAACGGCCGAGGGATCTGGGGCTGCTTGGATGGCTTGGATAGCACTCTCGTCCCCGAGCGGGGCCGCTGATACTGCCAAAGCTGTTGCCAATACCCAGCCCCAGATCCCGAAAAATATCGGGATTTTTTTGGACCAGGTTTTCATAACACTTAGATTTTGTTTGCTTAAGTTTTTTGCTCACAGCTCTCGGGTTTATACGTTCATACTTCTGACCCCATAAGATTCGACGTCCTAACCTTGTGTCGTATTCTTATTAAGTCAAAGACCAAGGGAAGGACGCGCCAACAACCAACATCTTAATCAAAATAATCTATTCTTGCCGCCTTGAAAATGCCTCGGCGGGCTTTGTGTCAAGGCAGACCGGGTAATCGGCGTTAGTGGGCTTGGCTCAGGGGGATCCACTTGGGTATCCAGGGGGAAAGGTCAGGGCTGTACGGAGTTTCGCCCTACCGATCAGTAGGAAACGCGCTTGGGCCGGTTTATTTGTCTGGGATATGGGATAGGTTAATAATGGGAATTATGTTCCCGCGAAGGCCGAAAAACCGAGTTGACCCAATTTTGCGTGGTTGTTACCTTTCGCGCCCCATCGGTGATGGGAACTATGCGACATACAATCTCGGTTCTGGTGGAAAATAAATTCGGCGTGCTCACGCGCGTGGCCAGCCTTTTCAGCGGCCGTGGCTATAATATCGACACGCTAAACGTAGGACCCACCGAGGATCCCAACACCTCACGCATGACCATCGTCACGCGGGGCGATGATGCGACGCTGGAACAAATCGTCAAGCAGCTCGAAAAGCTGGTGGACGTGTTGAAGGTCCAGGACTTTCGCGTCGATGAGTATATCGACCGTGAACTGG
>JAQGOT010000690.1 GCA_028293465.1 Pedosphaera sp.
CGAAGGCGGCGGTGAACACCATGACAAGAGGGTTGAAGTATTGGAAACGCGTGGCGGCGATGGGCGCGGCGGGCTGGGGCGCGTGGGTGACGCGGTATCGGACCTGACGGAGTGAGGGCGGGCAGGAAAACGGCGGGGTTTTTCCGCGCTTGCGCATCAGACTTTGTGTCTTACGGTGTATTACAGCCTTGAGGCCGGGGTAAAGGGAAGCTATGAGACCGAAGAACTTCACGATTTTAATTGCTGATGACGATCCCAATGACCGTCGGATGATTGAAGCCTCTTTTCGCCGCAGCGGGGTCACGAATCCGATTCACGCGGTCGAGTCCGGGGAGGAGGCGATTGCTTACCTGGAGGGTAAGGGAGAATATGCGGACCGGAAGCACTTTGCGTATCCCTCATATATCATCTGCGACTTGAAGATGCCGCGTGGCGATGGCTTCGCGGTGTTGCAGCACCTGAAAAGCCGGCCGGAGTGGGCGGTGATTCCCACGGTCATTCTCTCGGGCTCCGGCGACCTGGATGACATCAAGAAGGCGTATATTTTAGGGGCGAGTTCTTACATCGTGAAGCCGACCGATTTGGAGGGTTTGCGGCGAATAACGAAGGTGCTCTTTGACTTCTGGAGCGAATGCGAGGTGCCGGAGGTGGATGAGAGCGGCAAACAACTGATTACGGAGAGTGCGGGGAAGCTGGGGGCGGGAATTCCGCAGCCGGGCGCGTAGGTGCGGGCGGCGGCGAGAGAAGGCGAGGGAGGATTTTTCTTTATGGAAGCCAAACAGATTCTGGTGAAGGTCAAGAGTGATGATAAATCGTTGGAAAAGAATTGCGACCTGCCCACGGATTGCCTCCCGGCGGTGAATGATCGCGTGACGCTACATGGGTCTCCGTATGCGTGCATCGGCCGGGAGGTGCAAATAGAAGATGGTGGGGTCCTCGTGGTTACGATTCATCTGCGGACGGTGCCGGCTTGAGGTGAGCGGGCGGCCCCGCTGCCAGATGGGAGCGGTTGCGCTTTGCGATTCCCCTGGAGCCGCCGCTTGTGCTAGGTTGTGGGCGAGCGCATGAGTTTTCTGACCTCCATATTGGAGACTGTCCTTCCCCTGCTCCCCGATTCCGCGGTGGCGTGGGGGGCGCGTGAGTATTTCAACGTCCGTTACCAATCCCTCGGCCACATGACCACCCTGCAAATCGATTCCGCCAACAAAAAAGCTTCGCTCGATCTGGATCTCAAAGGCGAAACGCAGCCGCTCCACATCACCATCAATCGCTACGAGCTCAGCACGGCCGGCGACAAGACGCTGATTGAGATCAAGGAGTTCACCACGTCGCGGGAATGGATCAACCAGGTGGCGGCGGGTTTTCTCAAAGGCAAAAAGTTCGAGGTCCCGGAGGTCGTGAAGGCGTTGCTTTAGCGGTCGTCAGGCGCCAAGACTCGTCGGTTGGGCATCGGGATGCGGCGGCAGCAGTTGCGCGGGGAGAATAATGTCGTATTCATCCCGGTCGAACTTGAGCACGATCTGGGCGTTCTGAATGCCTTGGCGTTGGCAGTAACCCAGGGCGCTGAAGGAGGATTTGAAATCATAAGCCTCCTGGTAATTCGGGGTCCATTCCTTGACGCCTTTGAAAAAGAGGCCCGTACCGACTTGTTGTAGGAGTGCTTTCATGGAGTCTTAATGATGGGTTGCTGCTGGTCTGGGGCAATGTCGGATGGCTTGCGCTGCTGCAGGGCTTGCTCCAATTCCTCGGGGGACATGCGTTCGACCTGGATCAAAATGGTGGCGGTTCGTTCGGCAATTCCCGGCGTGGGCTCCTGCGCGATGACGCTGCGCGCGAACTCACGGAGGATCGGGGCTTCAAACAGGCTGCGCAGGGACAACTCGAACTTGAAAACTTCGCGCAGCCGTGAAATCAACTGTGTGGCCAGCAAGGAACGACCGCCCAGTTCAAAGAAGTTGTCCGCGGCGCCAACCTTTTCCAAACCGAGGACGTCGCGCCAGAGGATCGCGAGGGCTTCTTCCACCGGCGTGGAAGGGGCGACAAAAGCATGGCTTGATTCGGGTCGGACGGCGTGCGGAGCGGGTAATTGGCGGCGATCCACCTTGCCATTCGGAGTCAGGGGCATTGCGTTGAGCACCACGAACACCGCCGGCACCATGATCTCGGGCAATCGCCGACGCAGATGCATGCGCAACTGGGCGGTGAGTTTCGCTTCCGACCGGGCTTGCGCCGGCTGGTTCGCATAGTCGCTCCACGGCTGACGGGTAACCGGATGCGGATGCGCATGGACGTCAACCGCGCGATTCTCCCGCCGCCGGAACACCGCATCGAAAGCGCCCGTCGCATCGAAGCCGGACCAGGTGAGGTCCACGGCGTAACCCGCTTCACGACCCAGGTGCAACAAATCCTCCGGATCGACGAAGCCTTTGTCATCGATGGGCAGACTTTCCCGGAATTCGCCCACGGTTTCCGGGCCACCTTGGCCGGCGAGCCATTGCTGGAGCCGGTTTTCGGTGTGCAGACGCGCGTTCGCCACGCGGGTGAGACCAGCGATCTGCGGTTGCGCATCGCCCAGCCATTGGCGGATATCGGAAGGGGTTTTGTGATGTTGCGACCAGTCCGCGAAAACGATTTCGCTTTCGGCTGGTTGTTGCCGGGCAATATGAAGGATGACGTCGTAGCGAAAGCGGGTGATTTCATTATGGGCGCAGCCGGGCTTGAGTCGGATTTCAACCTGGCTGATGTGCGGCAGATGCTCTCGCAGCGCATGAAAGAATGCGGGATCAATGATCAACTCCTCTTCATTGCTGACGCGGTTGCGCACCCGTTGGCTGAATTGGGCGCGGGTCAGTCCCGGGGGACATTGCGCAAGTTCCAAGGAGGCGTGAAAGGATTCAAGCAGCGGCAAACTGCGGACATCGCCGATCAGAACGCGTCCACCCGCGGGCACCGCTTTCACGGCGCGCTCCAAAACCCGGATGAGATATTGAATGTTCGGGAAGTATTGCACCACGGAGTTAAGAATCACGGTGTCGTAGAACTCGGCGTCGATGCCGTCGAAATCATCCGCCGCCCGTTGGCGAAGGGTGATCTGGGGCAGATCCTGTCGGGACAGTTGCTGCCGCAGATACCCCAGGGCCCGCTCTGAAAAATCAATGCCGCAATAAGAACTGCAATGAGGGGCAAGGCGGAACAGCAACAAGCCCGTGCCGCAACCAATCTCCAGCACGCGCTCAGGGCGAAAAGCGAAGATCAGCTCGACCGTGCGTTCGAGCCATTCGCGCATTTCCGGCTCGGGCATTGGTTTGCCGGTGTACCTGCTGTTCCAACCGGCGAAGTCAGCAGCGGGATCGGAACCCTGGCCAACCGCATCGTAGGCTTCATCCCAGATCGTTTGCCATTGGGCCACACCTTCGCGCTGGGCGTCGGATTCGGAGGCGGCGTTCGTAGGGCTGGCATTTGAAAAGTCCGACACCACGTAAGCCACCAGACGTTTATCCCCGGACGGCTCGTCTGCAACCGCCATCACGACCGCTTCCTTCACGGCAGGATGCGAGGTCAACGCCGCTTCGATCTCGCCCAGTTCAATGCGATGACCGCGAAGCTTGACTTGATGATCAAGCCGGCCGAGAAACTCAATTGTTCCATCCGCACGATAGCGCGCCAGATCGCCAGTGCGGTAAAGTCGCGCGTTCGGCTGAGAATTGAAGGGATGCGGGATAAACTTTTCAGCCGTCAGTTCCGGGCGCTTCAGATAGCCACGCGCGACGCCTTCGCCACCAATATGTAATTCCCCGGGCAATCCCACGGGGACAGGCCGGCGATGATGGTCCAGGATATAGACCTCGGTATTCGCGAGTGGGCGACCAATCGCCACCTCTCCGTCGGCTGCGGAGATCAACTGAGTGGTGGACCAGACCCCGGTTTCTGTCGGCCCATACATGTTGTGCGGTCGTCGGAGCCCCAGCTCGATGAGCCGCCGGGCCAGAGCGGGAGACAGCTCCTCCCCGCCGACCAATAATTCTTGGAGCGATCCCAATGCCTTGGCGCCCGCAGGCTCGGCCGCCAGCATGCGCGCCATCGACGGCGTGCACTGAAAATGCGTGACCTGGTGGCGATGAATTTGTTGCGGGATGGAATACCGGTCATTCCGCGGCTCAATTGCGGGATTGCTTTTTAGATTGAGTGCCTTGAGAAACTCCAGGTTTGCCAACACCGAGTCCGCATCGACTCCGAAGTCAATCAGGCACGCAATCTCATCGACGCCGATTCGCTTGAGTTGATTGACTAGGCGCAGGCAACTGTCCGGCGTTCCAAAAAGGCCGCTGGTTTCAAAGTACCGCTCGAATGCGTGCTCCAACAAGGCGGCCCGATCCGTCGGCGTGAGATTCCTGAAATCAATTTTATCTTCTCCGTTCGTGCCACGGGTCGAGGCAGGTTTGTTGAACGCCGCGAACGACCAGGCCGAGGAAGCTTTCTGGATCAAATCGACAGACGTTTTCAAATACTCGGTGAACGACCCGCGCACTTTCTCCCGGACGCCCGGCAAATCCCCGCCGATGAACGTGTGCAGCATCAGCGCAACCTGACCCTCTCCGGGACCATGCCCGTGCTCGCGCCATGCCTTTCGATACAATGCAATCTTTTGGGCCACCTCCTCCACCGTCTGTCCGAGCAAGTTGGTGAGCAGGTTCATGCCCAACTCACCCGCCAGGCGGAAGGTCTCCGGGCTGTCCGAGGCAGTGATCCAGATCGGCACCTCGCGCTGCACGGGCCGCGGCAAAATGGTAACGTTCACCTCGCGGCCGTCTCCACCGCAATAAGCAATCGCCTCGCCCCGCCAGAGTTTGCGAAAGGTTTCAATCTGCTGAAACATGATATTCTTGCGGTCGGCATAATGGTTGGGCGCGAACACAAAATCGCTGGAATTGCAACCGGAAGCGAAGGAGAGGCCGACCCGGCCGCGGGAAAGATTGTCCACCATGGACCACTCCTCCGCGACCCGGATGGGGTTGTGCAGCGGCAGGACCACACTGCCCGCCCGGATCTGCACGCGCCGTGTGGTGGCCGCGATGGCGGCGCTGGTGACCGCAGGATTCGGATACAAACCGCCAAAGGCATGAAAATGCCGCTCCGGCGTCCAAACCGCGGCCAGACCTGCTTCGTCCGCGAACCTGGCTCCCTCCAGAAGCAATCGGTATTTTTCCCCAGGGTTCTGGCCTTCATCGCCGGAAAAATAGAAGAGACTGAAGGCCATTTTACGATCAACCGATTGAGCGGACTCGGTGGCCCCGGAAGGAGTCCTATCCTCCTTTCCTTGCAGAACCACTTTAAACCCGCGAGTCAGCGTCCAGAACAATTCCAGCACCGAAATATCGAAAGCAATGCTGGTGACGGCCAGCCAGGTTCCCGGCGTTGTACCGAGCACCTGATCCATGCCCGCGAAAAAATTTACCACATTGCGGTGGGTGAGCATGACGCCTTTGGGTTTGCCCGTGGAACTCGAGATGTAAATGACATACGCGAGGTTATCAGCTTGCGAGCAAGTTGCCGTCTTCGGCGGGCCGGTGGCCGGCAAATTCAGGTCATCCAGGCACACCACGCATGCCGCGTGGGAAGGCAGCCGCGCGAGCAGCGATCGCTGCGTCAACACGACCGGCATTTCTGAATCCGCAATCATGTGCGCCAGCCGTTCCGGCGGATACTCCGGATCCAAGGGGACGTACGCACCGCCGGCCTTTAAGATGCCCAACAGAGCGATTACCATTTCAGGTGACCGCTCCACACAAACGCCGACCAGCATTTCCGGGCCAACCCCCAAGTTGCGCAAGTGATGGGCGAGCCGTTCGGCGCGTTGATAGGTTTCACGATAACTCAGCTCTTCTGCCTCAAAGATCAACGCCGTCGCATTCGGGGTTCGTTTGACCTGGGCCTCAAAGAGTTCGTGGATGCAGGCGTGGAGGGGATGGTCCACGCGGGTTTGATTCCATGCCACCAGCAATTCACGCTGCTCGGTCCCGGTCAACATCGGCAGGCTGCCAAGACACGCCTCCGGGTTTGCCGCAATGCCTTCCAACAACACCGTCAAGTGGCCCAGCATCCTTGTGATCGTTGCGGAATCGAAACGACGCCGGTCGAATTCCATTTTCAGCAGCAACTCGCGTTCCGTGAAACCCAGCAATGTCAGCGGATAGTTCGTTTGGTCGATGACGCGAAATTCACGCTGCTCCCACTCACCGCCTTCCGACTGCAGCGCGGTGTGCAAAGTCGCCCGATCCAAAACCAGGATGCTGTCGAACAGCGGTGTTCCAAATGGCACTTCGCTCCATTTTTGAATTTCCAGGAGTGGGGTTTGCGCGTAATGACTCACCAATGCTTGTTGCTTGCGCAACTGCTTAAGCCAGGCCAAAGCCGGCATATCGAAGGGTATCCGAACGCGCACAGGCACGGTATTGATGAACAGGCCGACCATGGACTCGGCCCCTTCCAGTGTGGATCGCCGGCAACTCCGGGTGAGTCCGAATACGACGTCCTCTTCGCCGCTGTATCGGCTGAGCAAAATGGCCCAGACACCCTGCACGAGGGTGTTCAAACTCAGGCCATGCGTGGCGGCCAATTCTCGTAAATCTGTGGTCGCTGTTTCCGCGAGCCGGACGGATTGCTCGCCATATTCCACCTCTTCGCCTGAGTTGGCCAAAGCGGGTTTGGCGAGCGCCAGCGAGTTGGGAGTGGTGAAGCCTTCCAGCATCGTCCGCCAAAATGGTTCCGCCCGCGAAGAGTTCTGTTCCTGAAGCCAATCGATGAACTCCCGGTACGGGCGGGCGGCGGGCAACGGCAAAAGGTGGCCGCTTAAAATCGAATCGTATGCCGTGAATACTTCTTTAACCACCGGGCCGAACGAACGGCCATCGAGCAATCCGTGATGGAAGGTCCAGATGAAGCGGTGTTGCTTCTCAGCCCAACGGAACACGGCGACCCGGAGCAATGGCGCCTGGTTAAGAACGAATCCACGCCGACGATCCGACTTGAGGAAGGTTTGCAATCTCCCCTCGCGCTCGGCTTCCGTGAGATTCCGCCAATCCTGCTTTTCAAATGGGATCTCCACCTGGGATGAAACCTCCTGCACCGGCTCTTTGCGACCATCCCATTGAAAGGCGGTTCGGAGGATTGTATGCCGTTGCACAACCTGCCGCCAGGCCTGCTGGAAGCTGGTGACCTCCAATTCGTGGTGCAAGGTGCCGACGATTTGCTGAATATTTACGCCGGATTGAGGGGCATAGCGGCTGTGAAACAGCATGCCCTGCTGCATGGGAGACAAAGGGTACGCTTCAGGTTCAATTTTGCGCATGAAAAATGCTGGGTAACCCCTTGATGGTTGTCACCAGACAAACATCCACTCCCGTTTTCTGGCCCGGTTCAATTTGCAAGGTGATGGGCACTGGTACCAGTTCTTCCCTCCACCTGATCGACGGAAACGTGGCTTTGGGATATTCCCCCACCCGCCACGACTGCCTTGGGCGTAAGATTACGGGAACGAAATCCATAATTGCAATCAGGCGGGTCCTGAAATCAAAACCGTGGCTTTCCCAAGCTCGCATCAAGGAATGCCCGAGCTTGATATCGGGTGTCAGCCGATGAGGTGCGCACGACAATAGCTTTGACTTTTGAACCCAGGTCAGTTACTACAATAAACGTTGCCCCGGCTTATCTTGGGCGTTGACCGCTCCGGAATCGGGAGGACTCCCAACTCAACCTAGGTTGGAGATCTCAATGAGCAGGACAATGCGGCAGCGCCTGACTGACCTCCATCCATTTCAAACCTGATTGCCTGCGGAATAATTCTGGAAAAGTAATAGTTATGCATGATTCGTCCGGCACCAGAACGCCTTTTACCGCAACACTTTTCTTCGCCCTCGCGACTGCGTGTCAGCAGTGGGTCCTGATCCGTGGCTGACACCCAATGAACGAAAACTTAAGGCTCGACCGCCCGACCGAAGGCACCGAGACCAGTCGCGTGCGCGCTCAGTTATCGAGAAAGGCGTCCGTTGAATCGAACTGCGGAAAATCCCCGCCAGTAGAACCAGTTTCGTCCGGGACGGAGGTTGCCCTATTCCATCGATTGGAGAAGTTGGAAGCAGAACTGGCCCGCACCCGCGGGGTGCTCAGCACGGAGGTGCAAGCCAGGAAACAATTGCAGGTGGAACTGCATGAAAGCGAACAACGGTTCATGGTTTTCATGGATAACAGTCCCGCGATGGCGTTCATCAAAAACGAGGACGGCGATTATCTTTTCGCCAACAAGCGCTGGAGATCATTCTTTCCCCACAAACTTCCTGGAAAGGAGAAGTGGAATGATTTCCTTTTGCATCCCCGCCGGACCGCCCGACAGATTCGTAAGGACGATCAGCAATTACTTGCCACCGGAACCTGTTCGGAAACGGTCATCCAGCATCTGGTCAAGGATGGCAGCAGCACCTGGTGGCTTTATATAAAGTTTCCGATGCTCGACCCGCGTGGACGGCCTTTTATTGGCGGCATGGCGGTGGATATCACCGAGCGCAGGCGGACAGAAGAGGCACTGCGAGCGAGCGAGAATGCCCTTGCGGATTTCTTTTACAATGCACCGGTTGGGCTGCATTGGCTGGGTGCGGACGGGCGGATCCTGCGCGCCAACCGGGCCGAGGTCCGCCTGCTGGGATATGAAATACAGGAATACGTGGGACGCCATATCTCTGAGTTCCATGTGGCCCCGGATTTCATCCGTGAAGTGTTGAAGCAACTGCGCGCCGGTGAAATCACCACCTATGAGGCCCGGTTGCGCTGCAAGGATGGGACCATCAAGCATGTGCTGACCGATGCAAACGTGTTTTGGAGCAAAGGACGCTTCATGCACGCACGCTGTTTCACCCGTGACATGACCGACCAGCGCCTGCGAGAATCTCAGATCCTGGCCATCAGCGAACGCGAGCAACAACGGATCGGCCAGGATTTGCACGATGAACTCTGCCAATACCTCACGGCCATCAAGTTCAAAAGCGGGTTGCTCAAACGCCAACTCGAGCGACACTCACCCAAGGAAGCCCTCCAAGCCACCGCCATCGAGGGCATGCTGAACGTCGCCACCGATCGCGCACACCGCCTGGCCCGGGGGCTGCATCCGGTGCAGGTGGAAGCCAGCGGCCTGGCTTCGGCCTTGGAGGAATTAGCCGCCAACATGGCGGCAGTTTACCGCCGCCATTGCGTTTGTGTGATTCATAAGCCCGTTCTAATTCATGATAATACCACGGCCATCCACTTGTACCGCATAGCCCAGGAGGCCATCGTCAATGGCCTCAAACATGGGAAAGCTCGAAAGATCATTGTGACCTTGGCCGCCAGGCGCGATGCCATCACCCTTTCAGTCGAGGACAACGGCGTCGGCTTTTCCACCCAGCTACCCGCCCGAAATGGCATGGGTCTGCACATTATGAATTACCGTGCGCGAACCATCGGAGCCACCCTCAGCCTCGCCCGGAGAAACCGTGGCGGGACGGTCCTAACCTGCACCCTGCCCCGCCACGAATCAAGAAAGAGCTGCTGACACGATGCCCACAAAATCAGACGGTAATCAACGAAAGCGCCAAATCTTCCTGGTGGATGATCATCCCATCATGCGGGAAGGCTTCGCGCAACTCCTCAACCACGAACGCGATCTGCGTGTCTGCGGACACGCCGCCACCGCCGCCAAAGCGCTGGAATCGCTTGAAATATTAAAACCTGACTTGGTTATTGTGGACATCGCCCTCAATGGTACCAGCGGCATCGAGCTCATTAAAAGCATTCAGGCCCGGCGCCCAACCCAGCTCATTCTCGCCCTTTCCATGCATGACGAATCCATCCATGGGGAGCGGGCCTTGCGGGCCGGGGCGCGCGGTTACGCCATGAAGAGCGAGCCGACCGAGGAGATCATGTCCGCGATTCGCGAAGTGCTTCGGGGTGAAATCTATCTCAGCAAACGCATGCGTTCGCTGGTGGTGGAAAAATTCCTCCACGCCGACTCACCGCCCACCGGCTCGGGGGTCGCCCAGCTCAGCGATCGTGAACTCGAAGTATTCCAACTGATCGGCAACGGTCGGAAGACACGCCAGATTGCCGCCCAGCTCCATCTCAGCGTCAAGACCATCGAAACGTACCGGGCACATATCAAAGAAAAACTTCACCTTCAAGATGGCACGGAACTGGTCCGCCATGCGGTGCGCTGGATGAGCAGTCAGCCATGATGGAGCGGAGAGCGGTTGATGGCGCGAAGCCGATTCCTCCCATGCGCAACCGAATCCTCCGCCTTGTAAAAGAGCACTCTGGATTTCCGGCTCGCGATTAGTTAGTCTCTTCTTGTCGGCGGCCAACGCACCGGCGATTCTTCGATGCACTGTCGAGAAAGCGCGGACGAACCGGACCCGCAGGGAGAAAACTCCCCATGATTGACGTGGCGAACTGGGAACTTGAGTAAATATCATTATGAGCACGACCGAAAAACATCACTTTCAAGCTGAAATCCAGCAGTTGCTGGATATTGTCATTCACTCGCTTTACACGGATAAGGAGATCTTCGTCCGCGAGTTGATCTCCAACGCCGCCGATGCCTGCGAAAAATTCCGCTTCACCCAGGCTTCCGGAACCCCGGTTTACCAACCTGATACGCAGCCCGGGATTTCCATCACCACCACCGAGGACACCATCACCTTCACGGACACCGGCGTCGGGATGACCCACGGCGAACTGGTCGAAAATCTCGGCACGATCGCGCACTCCGGCACCAAGGCCTTCCTCAAACAACTCGCCGAAGCCAAGAAACCGGATGCCAACCTCATCGGCCAGTTCGGCGTCGGTTTTTATTCAGCGTTCATGGCGGCCAACCGCGTCACGGTCCTGAGCCGCTCCCACCTGGCCGAGGAACAAGGCTGGCAGTGGACCAGCGAGGGAGCGGGTGGTTATGACCTTGAACCGTTGAACGACCTGCCCCGCGGCACGAGGATCACGTTGCAGCTCAAGGATGACGCCAAGGAATTTGCAAAGCCCGACGCCCTCGAACGCATCATCAAACGCTACTCGAACTTCGTCCAATTTCCCCTCGAACTGAACGGCAAGCGGCTGAACACCGTGCAGGCCATCTGGGCTCGCAGCAAGAACGACATCAAAGAGGAGGAATACAACGAGTTCTACCAATATGTCGGGCACGATCAGGAGAATCCGCTCTACCGCCTCCATTTTTCTGCCGACGCGCCACTGGCCATCCAATCATTGCTCTTCGTGCCGGCGCGCAACTTCGAAGTAATGGGCATGTCCCGCACCGAATCCGACGTGCACCTCTATTGCCGGAAGGTTTTGATCCAGTCCAAGGCCAAGGGCTTGTTCCCGGATTGGCTGCGCTTCCTCAAGGGCGTTGTGGACAGCGAGGATCTGCCGCTTAACATTTCGCGCGAGACGATGCAGGACACCTCGCTGATGAAGAAACTCAACCAGGTGCTCACCGGCCGCTTTCTCAAGTTCCTCGAAGAACAATCCGCGAAGGAGCCCGCCACTTACGAGAAGTTTTACGAGCAATACAACCGCTTCCTGAAGGAAGGGGTGGTGACCGACTTCACCCACAAGGATGCCTTGGGCAAACTCCTTCGCTACGAATCCTCCACCCTCGCCAAAGGCACGCAAACCTCCCTCGCCGACTACGTCCAGCGCATGGGCGGCGAGCAAAAGGAAATCTACTTCCTGCTCGCGGCCAATCGCGAGGCCGCCGAGAGCAGTCCTTACTTCGAAGTCTTTCAATCGCGGAAGTTTGAAGTGCTGTTCCTCTACGATCCATGGGACGAATTCGTCATGGATCATCTCCGCGAAGTGGAGGGCAAAATCTTGCGCTCCGCCGAAAAAGCCGAACTGGATCTCGCCGACACCACCCCAAAGACAGGTGCGCTCTCCGACGAACAAGCCCAGGCATTGGCCAAGTGGATCAAGGAAATCCTCGGCGACCGCATCACCGAGGTCCGCGCTTCGAAGCGTCTGGTCGAAAGTCCCGCCGTGATTCTCGAAAGCGACAAGTTCATGACTTCCACCATGCGACGCCTCATGAAGTCCATGAAGAAGGAGGGGGAAGCCTCACCCGATGCGCAGCACGACCTGGAAATAAACCCGGCCCATCCCATCATGGCGCGACTCGACCAGATCCGCCAAACCGACCCGGCCCTCGCCACCAAAGTGGCCGAACAGATTCTGGACAACGCCCGGGTCGCCGCCGGCTTGCTCGAAGATCCGCGCGCCATGCTCAAGCGCCTCAACGAACTCCTGGAGCAAGTCCTCGTGACCAAGGCTTAGCCGCCAAACCATCCCGCTGCCAAAACGACCAGCGCATCTTGCGCTGGCCGTTTTGTGTCGCTACCTGAAAAATCGGAGCCGGTCAACCACCGGCTCCGGTCACCTGACTTTAATTATTGCGATGGCTGGCGCCGAGCAACTCGCACTCGGCTTGCGTCCAGTCTTCAGTTTCATGCCCGTTCGCTTTGCCGCGCGCCACATAAATCTCGTAAGCGCGCCGCGCAATGTCATCGCGTGTCGGCATTGCCTTTGGTTTTGAAGCCTCAAACTTCGGCGTCTCCGCCCTCGGAGCCCGGCTTTCTTTCGTCACGGTCGTTTTCTGTTTGGACGCACGTTTTCATTGGATGTCAGATTTAACATGGTTTCGTGGTTATGTTTCAATCGACCGGTAAGG
>JAQGOT010000703.1 GCA_028293465.1 Pedosphaera sp.
TTCCCGGGTGACACCGGGAAACAACGGCCGCTCGGGAACCTAAGTGCCAAAATTCGGTTCCGTTTAACATAAATCGCTTGACGATATATTTTGTCCTACAATAAGAGTCCTGCGCGTGTTAGCGAAATCCAATCAAAAATGTACCGTCCTGATTGCGGATGATTCAGAGGAAGACAGCTTTTTCATTGAAAAAGCGCTTCGCCAGTCCGTCATCTTTGAAGTTGTTGGTTCCGTCCGGGATGGGGAGGAGGCCATTGCCTACCTCTCGGGTCAGGAACAATACGCGGACCGGCAATTATGGCCGTTCCCTGAGTTGTTATTGATGGATCTGAAAATGCCCCGGCTGAATGGCTTTGAAGTGCTGGAGTGGCTGCGGAAGCAAAGCTTTTCCGGCTTGAAAGTGGTGGTGCTTTCTGGTTCTTCGATGGCGGAGGATATTCAAAAGGTGCAGAGCCTCGGTGCGGTGGCCTTCTATACCAAGTCAGCCCAACACGCCAAACTGGTTGAACTCGTTCGGAGCTTGGAGGGGTTTCTGCTGAACTCGGGGCCGAACAGTGAAGTGCCCATCCCTCCCTTCAGGAAGTCTTGACGTCGAACCCGGTGACTTGAAGCGCTGTTCCCAACCCGTCCAACTCCCGGCTTATCTCCAGGCATTTTCCAAGTCTCGTTCCTGCTCTCCGTTACCTCGGGAATTGAAGCGCGGCTTGCCAAAACTTATATACCTACACCGACTTGATGACAACCAAAGTCCGGTCGTCATGGGGTAGGGCATCGCCGGTGAATTGGTTCAGCCTCTTAAAAATGGTTTGGGAGATTTGCTCGGCGGTGCCGCCCGAACTTTCCTCGATCGCAGTGATGAGTCGTTCACGTCCAAATTCCCGGTCCTCGGAATCGAGACTCTCCGTCATGCCATCCGTGTAGAGGATCAGAACATCGCCGGGAGCCAGGGTCAACTGGCGTTCCTCCAAGGCTTGGTTGAATCGTCCCGATCGATCCAAGCCCACCGCTGTGCCGCGCGGCCTGACCACCTCCACCTGCGCCGTCCGGGCGTGGAACCACAGTGCTGGATCATGACCCGCCCGCACGAAAGTGAACGTACGATGTTCCGCATCGAGGATGCCGTAAGAGATGGTGACAAACATGTCCTCGCGCAAATCAGGAATCAGAACTTGATTCACGCGGTGGAGCACCTCGGCCGGGGATAGGTTGAGGCCGGTTTGGGCGCGAAACGCGGAACGGCAGATTGTCATGACCAGGGCGCCGGGAATGGCTTTGCCGGAAACATCCGCAATCACCACGCCCACCCGCGATCCGTTCAACGGCAGGAAATCGTAATAATCTCCGCCCACGTGTTGCGCGGCGATGTTGTGCCCCACCATTTCAAAATTCGGGAGGGTCGGGGCGTGATCCGGCAAAAGCATTTTCTGGATCTCGCTGGCGACTCGCAGATCGCTGCCGATCTGCTCCTGCTCCGCTTGCATTGTGTACAGCGTGGTATTGTAGAGCGAAATCGCGGCGTGGTCGGCGAGCGAATCGAGCAGGAACAGGTCGTTGGCGTTGAAGAACGGCGCCGTTTCCCCGGCTTGCTTGTTCACCACCGCCATGACGCCCAGCACCTCTTCCTTGAATTTCAGCGGAATGAAAATCGCCGTGCGGGTTTGTAGTGAAGGTTCCTCGTATTGCACCAGCCGCGGGTCTTTCAGCCCGTCCTGGATCAACACCGGTTTGCCTGTCTGGGCCACTTCCCCGATCAATCCCTGGCCGAGCGGGATGGCCTGGGACTTGACTGCTTGCTCCAGATATCGGGGGTTGCTCGCGAGCTTCGCTTCCACGGCATCCCCTGGCCGCAAAGGCGGTGGAAACGGGCCGATGATCACCTCTGCCCGAAGATTCTTTTTTTCGCGGTCAAGCAGGAAAACCGCCCCCGCACTGGCCTGCGTGGTGTTCACGGAAAACGACGCGATCATCCGCAGCAGTTCATCCAGATCAATCCCCTCGGTAAACGCCTCGCCCAGATCGTGGAGAAAATCGAAGATGATCCTCCGCCGGTGGGTCAGCAACTCAATTTGTGCGGTTAACGCCCGGGTCCTCTGCCGCTCGGCCCGCAGTTGCCAGAGCAGGGCGGCGATCGCGATGCAACCCAGCAGCACCAGTGAAGCCCACACCCCAAGCAGGGTGCCCAGCAGACCGAGGCTTGGTGGGAGGGCATTCTCCGGCATATTTTGGGGCAAGCCTCACGGGTTGGCCTTGGCTCTTTTCAAATCCTCCGCCAGAAACTGGGTTACTTCCTTGAATTTCGGAATGTTGGAAGGCGAAATATCCATCAAGGTTTTATGCGCTTCGAGACAATTGCGCGTTACCTCCTCCCGCGTCGGTTCGCTCACGGGAGCCGGCGTGTGCGCCTGTACCTCCGTCGGCAGCGCCAACGGACCATTCACCACCGCAAAAAGATGCAGCACTCCCAGATTCTCCAACAGTTCGGAAATCCGTGCGTTTGGGTTCAACAATTCAATGCCTCTGACGCCGGCTTCCCCATTCCGCGCAATCGTGAGCCGCAGACCAAACCCGGCCAGCACGCCCAGGAAAGTGCTGTCCATCAGCACGCACTCAGCCAGGTCCAGCAGGAAACAAGTATATCCTTTATTCAGCAACTCGTTCAGCAAGGTCTTGAAATCGATGCTCGAGGTAAAATTCGCCCGGCCCACGATTTTCACGCAGGCCAATTGCCCGGAAACAAATACCAGCAACTTGGCGGAGGGTATGCTCATACAAACTTAGTTACCTAGAAATATGGGATTGGGCACCGTCGGAGTCAAGGCAACCATTGCCCTGTGTGACGACGTTCCACTCCAGTTGCTTACGCATCATTCCGCGCCTTCCCGGCGCCGGCCGGCGGTTGGCTGGCGATCTGAACCAGGGTTTGTTGCAGGATTAAGGCTTCATCCAGGCTGCTGGAAATCAGCCGTTGATTGCATCGCAGCAACAAATCCATGGCCTGAATCAGCTCCTTCTGGCTGTAACGCCGGGCTTGGGGCAACGCCTTGAACAGCACATAAGCGTTCAACGCCAGCGGATTAAACCGCTTGTCCTCCGGCATCTCGGCCACCGGCACCCGTTCCAGTTGCGACTTGAAGCGCGAGTAATCGGAATCCGCCTTGATCCAGCCCTCCCGCAACATCTCCTTCAACAAAATCATCGCCCGCACCTTGCCGATCAAACCATAGAGCAAACCGATCTCCGACTTCTGCTTGTCGAACTTCAATTCCCACAACTCCTCATCCAACGTCCGCAACAGCCGCGGCAAATCGCGATCTCCCAGCGCGTCCCCCAGCGCAAACGCCCGCGCCGACTTGTTGCGCGTGCAGATCTCCGTGACGTCGCCCACCTCGATCTCCGTCCGGTCCCCCACGAACAACGCGAGTTTCTCCACCTCATTATTGAGCTGCCGCGCATTCGGCCCCACATTGCTCACCAGCTCTCCCAGCGCCTCGTCGGAAATATCCTTGCCCCGATCCCTCAATGCCTTCCGGGCCATCGTCTCGGCCTGCACCTCCCAATCCCGATCATCCACCGACAGCCCCGCGAAACTCTCCACCACGCCCAGCTTGTCGATCGTCTTGTAAAACACCTTCCGCTTGTCCACCTTGCCCGCGCTGATC
>JAQGOT010000714.1 GCA_028293465.1 Pedosphaera sp.
ATCCATCCGCCCGGCCTCCGCCTTGCTGAACAGCAGCACATCTTCCAGCAACGCGCTCATGCGTTGGACGGCGGAATCGATCGTGCGCAGATGACCGGTGCGTTTCTCCGGCGCGAGCCGGTCAAGATAGCGTGACAGGATTTCCGACGCGCCGAGGATGAGCGCGAGCGGCGTGCGGATTTCGTGCGTGACCATTGAGATGAAGTTGCTCTTGAGCCGGTTGAGTTCCTTTTCCTCGGCCAGCGCCTCGTTCAATTCCGCCGTGCGCGCGGTGATTTTTCCTTCGAGATCACGGTTGAGCGAGTTGATTTCCGCGTCGCGTTGCAAAATGTTTTCATTCGCCTGTTCTGCTTCAAGCCGGAGCCGCGCCTGAGCGGCAAAGAGAAAACACAGCAGGAAACTCAAGGCGCTTCCGCCAATCAGCACAATCCATTGCGACGCATTGGCGCTGGCGGGCGACGGCTTCATCGTGGCGACGAACCGCCACTCACCCGATGCCCCGGTGTTGGAGAAAGGTCTTTGTGTTGGGGTCCTGGGCGGGGCGGTTTCACCCGGCGCCAGCAACTTCAAATCAAGGGGCATGCTTTTCAATTGCGGCTGGATCGAACGAAAGTATTCCGGCTGGTTCAACGCAAAGAAAATGAAACGCTGTAAGTTCGTGCGGCTCTCCGTCGCGGTGCCGGGACGCCCGTCGTGGATTTGCAGCGGCAGCAAACCGATGATGACGCGCGGAGAATTGGTGCTTCCGCCCGGCGAAATTTCACGTGAAGGAATTCCGTAGCCGGTATCCGCGGACTTCTGGATGGCGTCGCGGATGATGGGGTCGCGGTTCAGGTCGAAACCTGGCCCGTGGGTGGATGGCGGTCGTTCGCTGGCGACAAATTTCACCGTGCATTGGTCGCCGTCGAATTCCGCGAAGCCGATTTCCATCATGCCGGGAAAACGCTGCCGCCACTCGGACGCCGTGAGAAAATCCTCCCAGGACGCGGCGGACACATTTTTCCGCCGCAATGTGGACCTGGCCTGGTTGTGCAGGATCTCGAAACGATGGCCCAGCAGCGGGGCGAGGACTGGCTGGAGTTGGGCGAAGCTGTCCTGCCAGCGGATGACCTCGCCCCGCCGCGCAATCTCACGTTCGCGCCAGGTGCCGAAGAACGTCGCGGCCAACGCGACGACGAGCACGAGGACGGCGGCTGGCCGTCCGCCGGGTTGGCGCTGCTGGCTTTCACTCATCGGTTTCATTGCACAACGAAGCTGAATTTTACGCAAATGATTATTCACGGATTGGTCGTGCTTGCAGTTCCATTGTTGGCAATTTTGACCGCCCGGCCAATACGTCCTTCGGCGTATTGCCGAAACGGGCAACCTTCCGCAGAGTCTCGGCTCGATTTGAAACCATGAAAAAAATCCTTTCCCGCGTTGTCCGTCATTTGATTTTGGCTTTGGCCTGTCTTGCGGCGTTACTCAATTCAATCTCAGCCAAAGCGTCCTCGCACACCTGGGCGGGCGTGGGCTTAACCGGTTATTGGAGCCTGCCAGCAAATTGGGCGGGTAACAATCCCCCGGTTGCAGGTGAAGCCGCACCGGTCACCATCACCTTTCCATCCGGGGCTTCGCGGCTCATCAACACGAACAATGTCGGCGGTCTCGTCCTTGACCAGCTCAACTTCACCGGTTCGGGCTACACGATCCATGGTTTCGGCGTGGGAACGAACATTATTTTGCGGGGCAGCGCGGGAACGGCGGTGCTGAATGCGGCCAGCGCGGCCAACACGATGGCCGGTTCGATGTATCTCACCCTTTCCAACAATGTAAATTTCACGATCAACACCAACGGCAGCCTGGTGCTGGCCAGCGTGGTGCAAGGCACCGGCGGATTGAGCAAGCTGGGATTGGGGACGTTGACACTGTTCGCGAATTTTGCGGATACCTACACCGGCGCAACCTATGTCACGACGGGAATTTTGAAATTATACTGCGGCACTTCCGGTTCACCGCAGGTGGCGGTGCCGGGCTATCTGCAAATCGGCGGGAACATTTCTTCGAGCGCGACGGTGCAGTTGCTGGCCAACTCGCAACTTTCCCCGACGGCGGCGTTGCAGATTGATTACCACGGTCTGCTGGACTTGAACAACGCCTCGGCGACGTGCGGGCCGCTGACCTTCAACAGTGGTGTGGTGCAGACCGGCAGCGGCACCCTGACCCTGGGTGGCGATGTCACGGTGGGCGCGAACCAGGAAGCCGATATTTATGGCAAGCTCTCGCTGGGTGGCACGACCCGTCAATTCAACACCGCCGACAACAGCGATGTGTATCTGAGTGCCAGCCTCAGCGACGGCGGCAGTTCTTCGGGGATCACCAAGACCGGCGGCGGCAGCCTGCGGGCGCTCGGCACGAATACCTTCAGCGGCCCGATCGTCATCAACGACGGCGGTTTTCTGGCTTTCCATCAATTCTCCTTTGGCACGGGCGCGGGCGGGGTGAACGTCAATTCCAACGGCATTTTGTATCTCGTCGAGGACTTCATGGTCGTCTCGAATGTTACTGCCACGCTGGACGGGCATGGTTCGACGACCGGCGGAAGGATTTCTTCGATGGCAGGCCCGGCCTATTGGGTTGGGCCCATCGTTCTGGCCAGCGACAGCACGTTTGAAAATTATTGGCCCGCTCAATCCTGGTTCGTGGTCAACGGCTCCATCAGCGGGCCGGGCGGGGTGCGGTTGATTGGCGGAGACATGATGTATTTCGGGGGAGACACCGACAACACTTTCACCGGGACACTCACGATTTCCAGCGTCAACACCAATGGTCTTGGATTGGAGAAAACCAGCGGTGCCACGTCGATTTCAGGCCCAATCGTCATCGGCGATCCGAACGGGGCGGCCAACTCCGCCTATTTGTATCTGGACCTTCCCAATCAAATTGCGAATTCAGCACCCATCACCATCAATCAGTCCGGTGTGTTCGACTTGTCGGGATACAATGAAACCGTTGGCGCGCTCACCTTTCATGATGGCAACGTGAAGGGCAGCGGCCAGCTTACCTTGACGGGCAATGTGACCAACTACGGCGGGCTTTACGGCAATGCGAACATCGACTGTCCTGTTTCGTTGGGTGGCCAGACGCGCCTGTTTAATGCGCTGGGCGGTGACATTACTTTAAACGGCCCCGTCACCGACGGCGGCGCGCCGGCGGGCATCACCAAATACGGCAATGGGTATCTGGACCTGGTCAATTCCAACAGCTACTCCGGTCTGACCCTCGTGAACGAAGGCACCTTGGGGGTTTACCATAGCCACGCGCTCGGTTCCACGGTGGCCGGCACCACCATCGCAGGCGGCTATGGTATTTATTTTCCCGGTAATGTTTCTGTGGTCGGTGAATCCCTCACCATCAACAGCGATGTGACCTGGTATTTTCAGGGAACGAATTTTTGGACCGGCCCCATTGCGCTGGCCGCCGTCGTGGATTGCTTCGGACCAGTGGCAACATCCTGGCTTACCCTTGGCGGCGCCATCACCGGCGCGGGCGGCCTGACGGCGAGCGGCAGCTGCACCCTGCGCCTCACCGGGACCAACTCCAACACCTTCACCGGCCCGCTGGTGGCGGCGAGCCATGTGGTTGAACTCGCCAAGACCAACGCCCTCGCCGTCTCTGGCCCGTTGCAGGTTTCCTCCGACTGCACTGTTCGCTATCGCAACGCCAACCAGATTCTTGATACTTCCTCCGTCAAGGTGAACTACGGCGGCGTGCTCGACCTGAATAGCTTCAACGACAACGTCGGCGATTTCTCCGGCAGCGGCACCGTCAACCTCGGCTCGGCGCTCCTCACCGTCGGCGGCGGGAACCCGACCAACACTTTCAGCGGCGTCATCACCGGCAACGCCCTCTGCGAACTCGATAAGCTCGGCGGTAACACGCTCATTTTGTCCGGCATCAACACTTATTCCGGCAACACCTTTGTGAAAGGCGGCACGCTGCTGGCCAATGGATCACAGCCCACGAGCGACGTTTACATCTCTCCCGGCGCAACGCTCGGCGGCAACGGCACGGTCGGCAATCTCTACGATCTCGGCGGCACGATCAGCCCGGGCAACAGCCCGGGCAAACTCAACTGCGGCTATCTCACCCTCAACAGCGGTTCCACGTTCGTCGCCGAGCTCAAGGGCACGGGCGTTGGCACCAGCTACGATCAGCTCAATGTCACCGGCGCGATCACCATTAATTCCGGCGTGGCGCTCAATCTCACCAAAACGTTCGCCGGGGCGATCAGCAATCAGTTCGTCATCGTCAACAACGATCTCGCCGACGCTGTCAGCGGGACTTTCAACGGCCTGGCCAACGGCGCGACATTCACCGCGAACGGCACGGCTTTCCGCATCAATTACAACGGCGGCAGCGGCAATGACATCGTCCTCACGCAACTCGGCCTGCCGCCCGGACCGCAGATTTCCGGTGTCGGCAAATCCGGCGGCTCGCTGCAAATCTCCGGCACGGCGCTCACGAACATGCAGTATCAAGTTCAAGCCAGCACGAATCTAACCACGACGAACTGGATCAACCTCGGCACTGTCACCGCCGACGGCGCAGGTGCATTTCAATTCACCGATTCACAGGCGGCGAATTTTGCACAACGATTTTACCGGTTGTTGTTGCCCTGAACTGCGGGTAAAAGGGTCCTATAATTGTGAAAGCTGGCTTTCACAGGCTTTTCAGCAAGGGGGCCAGCGTGCGCCGGAGGTGTGCCAGTTCCCGCCCGGTCTTGCCTTTCATCCGGCTGAGAGCTTGCGTCACCCGCGTGTAATGGCCCATAGGATTCACTCTGCCGTGCCGTTCATATATTCAGGATTCTTGGACCGACCCGAATGGCGCTTAGATAGTGCCTAAAACTTTTTTGCCCAGCCGTTTACGTCGAGGTGGGCTGGGGAGGGTTTCAAAGATGACCTCCCGGCTGAGGGCTTGCATTTGCCGGAGGATTTCCTGGGCTTGGCGCCAGTTCTCAATCGCCGGGTTCAAAGCTTCATACTGCTCCTGGGACAGCGCCACCGAGAGGGTCTTGGCTTTGACCTTGCGGGTCCATTGATAACACGTAAAGGGTCAGTTCCTGACTATGGCATATTTATGCGCAACGCTTTCTGAAAGCCCTATAATTGTAACAGTCTGCTCGACGCGATCGACAAACCACCCCCCTCAACGGCCACGACAGCCAGTTGCACCGCACCAACAGCGCAACCCTGCTCAGCGGGGGCGATGTCCGGATGCGCCCGCTGGCACCGGGCGAGGTGGTCATGGCGCCCGCGATGACGAGTTACCAAGCTCCGCCAGCGGACCTCATTTCTCGCTAAACTCCTCCCCCGGCTCATACCATTCGCCGCGCAGCCAATCCGCCAGCAGGCCCAATTCCAGTTCGCTCAGAATCTGCTTCTCCCCGAAAGCCGGCATCCGATCGTTCCGCTTGCCATAAAAATCCGGGTGGCCCGGATTGGAAAGGAATTTGACGAGCCATTGCCGCGAGCCGTACCCCGTCAAATCCGGGGCCGTTGCATCCTCATCCTTGACATGGAATTGATGGCAATCCGTGCACCGCATCGACTCCTTCAGCAAGGTGCAGCCTTCCGAGATGACGGTCGCGTCGCCCAGGTCCTCGGCCCGTTGCGCCTTGAGCTTCGCCTCCCCCGACACGGCCGCGATGACCTTCTTCAGTTGCTCCTTCTGCTCCGGCGTGTAACCGGCCACATCCTGCTTCACGAATTTCGACATCTTGCTGTCCTTGAATTTTGTCCCGCCAAAATAATTCGTGGTGCTGATGCGCTCCGGGTCGAGCAACCCGGCAATCCAGGCGCGTGAGCCGAACCCTTTCAAATCCGACGCCGATTGCGCATCCTTCACCAGCCGGCCGGTCCCATCGTTACCATCGAAGCGGTGGCAACTGGCGCAGTTCTTGGCAAACAGCTTCGGGCCCTGGACGAACGCATCGCTGCGCAACAAGGTCACGGCACCTCCACTCGGGATGCCCATGGGGGAATGGGCCAACGCCTTCACCCGCTCAGCCTCCCGATCCGCATCCTTCACCGCGAGTTGGTACGCCGCATTGTGCTTGTCCTCTGCCATGGCCAGATACGTCAGCAGACCGGCTCCCGCCAGCAAAGCCACCAGCAAGCCCATATTGAAGCGATGCCCCAGCTTCCATTTTCCGATCATCGGCATGAGAAATATGACCAGCATCACCACGGAGGGAATGACAATGGCCCCCCAGATTTCGGTCTGCGCCGGGAAATATTTCAGAAACTGAAACAAGAAAAGAAAATACCAATCGGGCCGTGCCGCCGAATAGGGCTCGGAAGGATCCGCCGGAGCGCCCAGTTCCGCGCCCAATTCCCCCGATGCCGAAAACATCCGGTGCCGCACGATCAGAAAGAGCACCGTGCCCATCACCGCCAGGCACGCCACCGCGTCCTTGAGCACCTGGTCGGGAAAAAACGCGGCATCTGGTCCGCGCCGCGGTTCCTTCGGCGTGAGGCCATGCCGCCGAAACAAATAAACATGCACGACAATCAAAGCCACCACCGCCCCGGGCAAAATTCCCGCGTGCAGTGCAAAAAATCGCGTCAGTGTATGGTGCCCGTAGTCTGTGCCCCCGATGACGAGCTTTTGCAGACCGCCACCGACCACCGGCACGATTCCCATGATGTTGGTCGCCACCTTCGTCGCCCAAAACCCCTTCTGATCCCAAGGTAAAAGGTAGCCCGTGAGCGACAAGCCCAGCACCAATTGAAGCAGCAGGACGCCAAACCAGAAATTGACTTCCCGCGGCGCTTTGTAAGCCCCGTCAATCACCACCTGCATCAAGTGCAGCACGAGCAGCACCGTCATGACCTGCGCCGTGTAATGATGGATGCCGCGCAACAACCACCCTCCGAACATCTCGTTCTGAATGTAATTAACGCTCTCCCACGCCGTCTGCGCGCTCGGGCTGTAGCCCATCCAAAGAAAAATCCCGGTGATGAACTGCACCACGATGCCGAACGTCAGCGTGCTGCCCCACACATAACGCCAGCGCGCGCCCCCCGGCACGTTTTCATACAACGCTTCGTGGGTGATCTTCCGGACGCCCGTGCGATGCTCCAGCCAATCCAGCAGCCTCTTCATGCGACGGGCACCTTCTCCGGCTGGCCGGCTTTGAAATTCTGAAACGCCACCCAAACCTCGCCATCTTTCCGCACCTCCACCTGCAAGCTATCCAGCGCGCGCGGACTCGGACTGGTGGCGCTGGCAATTTTCCCGTCCGCCGTGAAGGAACTGTTGTGACAAGGACAAAGAAAGCGGCCGCTCTCAGCCGAGAAATCCACGAAACAACCCGCATGCGGGCAAACCACATTCAACGCCTCCACCTGGTCCCCGCTGGTGCGCCGCAAATAGACCGCGCCCACCGGCACATTCGTGTATTTGTTCCAGGCATCCGTGCGGTTCGCCAGCACCGGAAACTTGCGCGGAACCCCATCCGGCGGTAAAGCGTCCAGCGTGGTTACCTTGACCGTCGTGCCCTGTGCTCCCTTGCGCCGCAACGGATCCAGCAAAACCGTTAACCCCGCCAAGGCCGGCACCAACCCAACCAACCCGCCCAGCACCAGTGCCAGCGCGCCCTTGAAAAAGCCACGCCGATTCGTCTCTGTTTCTTTTGATTCCATGATTCAACACTGTTGACTGACGAGGTCCCCGGTATATTCAGGGAACTCTCTCAAAACACAATCCCGCAACCCCGCAAAACTTCCACCGCTCAACCTCGTGCGGCGCGAGGACCGGGCCTGCAATTCCATTGCACCGAGAACTTGGGTTTCCTGATCTTTGCAGTTTTCAACCCGTATGACACGCCAGTCCGCTTCCCTATTCCCGGAATACTCTAAAACCAAGGTCTTGCAAGCGCGCCGCTCCCCAGACCATTCCGCTCCCTTCGGATCAAGGACCCGCAACGCCAGAATTCTAACCGGTAACCCCATCTCTTTAAAACCCCTATTTAAAGCTCGGAACCGTCAGGCCAGCCAACCGCCAACCACCCCGGAGTGAGCATTACGTGGTCTTGATCACTCTGCGAACCGCGATCCAACACCGTTGCTCAGCCGTCCATTTTTACCCATTGATCACTGTGCAACAAACCCCAATCGAAGACCCGGCGTCCGACCAGCTCGAACCCCTGTTCTACCAGGAAGGCATCGGGAGGCGTAAGTTGTGTCGCCGGTAACCGTGCAGCATGGCGAAAGAACAGGTACATTGAGCGCAGGATCAGGCGCGCACGCCATTTCGCCAACCCCGACGATGGTTCTCGAAAATCTGCCAGCAACCATTGCGCACCCGGCCCCGCCGCCCCCGCCATGCGGGGCACCAAGTGCTGGAGTTGGTCCGGCCTGAAGCAGTCGAGGAAGAAATGAGAAACGATCAGGTCAAATGCCTTCCGGGGTGGTGACCAATCGAGGATGTCCGCCTGAACAAATTCGACGGCGTCAATCCCCAGCCCCTCAGCCCGCAACCGGTTCCGGGCGCAGTCCAACATCCGCGCGCTGCCATCCACACAGTTGCAATGCGTCGCCGGATACCTCCGGAGCAACTCCGCTAGAAACCGTCCGTTACCTTCCCCAAGCAATAACGCGTTTCGCGGCACTGGAATCGATTTCAGGAAGGCCGTGCGACACCGGTGCAGTTTCCTTCCGGCAAGCACCCGCTCCATCCAGCGATAATGGGGTGCAAGAAAATCAAAGCCTGACGCAGCTCTCAAAGTCAAAATCCTTCCGGGAGGACCGGTCAAATACTCCGCAGGGTTTCAGTCCCAGACAAGCTTGAACGGCCCGCTCCCCGCCACCAGACAAACGCCAATAATGCCCCTGCCAGGTATGCCACAATATCCCAGGGATCTCCCGTCGTGCGCATCAG
Organism: Pedosphaera sp.; assembly: GCA_028293465.1. GTDB lineage: Bacteria > Verrucomicrobiota > Verrucomicrobiia > Limisphaerales > Pedosphaeraceae > JAQGOT01. Next base: position 8,926 of record JAQGOT010000714.1, read on the forward strand.
GTGCGGGCCGATGATCTCAAACAACACCGACCAACCCACAACATGCCCGGCGATTTCCAGTCCGGTCGGTCGATCATCGTTCGCCCGCAAACCCAGCCGGCGGTGCAACCACAACAGCGGCGGCAACGCGCAGGGGATCAACAACGTATCGTTGAACCAAAAATGAAAAAAGGCCGCGTGAACATGCGGCTTTATCACCCAGCGGTTCGTCGCGTATAAAATGCAACCGGCCAAGAAAAGCGGGTCGCGGAGATAACGAAAACGCCTCACAGCAATGCCAGAATGATGAGACCGAAGCCCAAACCGAGCAGCATTTTCAGCAGAAGTATTTTTGTCAGAATCATTGCAACTATCTTTCTATTTACGGCATCGAACCGAACTTAAGTCTGCGCCGGCGGCATATGCCAACCACCACCTGCGCTCCCCTGCGGCCAACTTCCCGGCAAACTTCGGCTAAAACGACCCAAAAAACAATCCCAGACTGCGGCCCTTTATTGGCTGTTCGTCCGCCGCGCTAATTCTAAGCGATGCCACACCGTCCGGTTTGGCAGGTTGAGCGTCGTTACCAACCTGCCCCAACTTAACTTTGTGCGTGATTTCGTCGGCGGAAGGGCGTAACTTCTTTGCCATGACGATTTGGATTCTTGCATTGGTCTTGTTCGTATGCCTCGGCTATGTCGGTTTCGCCATGGGCGCTATTCGCGTTGCCTGCACCCTCGTTGGATTGTTATTCGGCGCGCTTTTGGCCTTCCCGCTCGGGCATCTCCTGAATCCCATCCTCAAATTGGTCGGCCTCCAGAATCCCTTCCAACTCTATCTCGTCGGGCCTTTGATTATCTTCCTGCTCATCCTCATCGCTTTCAAAATCACCGGGTTCCTGGTGCATCAAAAGGTGGACGTTTACTACAAATACAAGGCTGGCGATCTGCGGATGGGACTCTGGAACCGCTTGAACGCACGGTTGGGGCTCTGTCTCGGCCTGGCCAACGGCGCGGTTTACCTCATCTTGATCTCGCTCGTGGTTTACATTTTCAGCTATCCAACCTTGCAAATCGCCAATGGAGACAACGTCGGCGGACTGACCAAAGCCTTGAACCTGATGGGCCGCCACGTTCATGGATCGGGGATGGCCAAGGTCGTGGCCGGTATCGATCCGATGCCCGACACCTATTACAAAGCCACAGACATCGTCGGTCTTATCTACCATAACGACCTGCTGGAAGCCCGGCTATCCCGCTATCCCGCTTTCCTCACATTGGGTGAACGGCCGGAGTTCCAGGACATCGCCAACGACAAGGAGTTCACTGAGTTGCGGCAAAGACTGCCCGCTTTTGCGGAAATTATCAACCACCCCAAGGCCCAGGCCATCGTCAATAATCCGGCTTTGCTCCAGGAAATCTGGGCGGTTGCCGTCCCTAATTTCAATGACCTTGAGACTTTCCTGAAGACTGGAAAGTCGGCCCAATATGACAGCCAGGCTATCCTTGGTCGCTGGACCATTGACCTTAATGGTGCGTTAAGTGTCCTTAAGAAAACCAAGCCAAATATGGTCTCGGTCGACATGCAAAGACTAAAGCGGGTACTGGTGGCCTCGTTTGGCAAAACCACCTTGGTCGCCGCTCCCGACAAGCAAATCATCATCAAGAATTTCGGCACCGTCAAACCTGCCACCAAACCGAATACTCCGCCGACTGTGGATTATCAAACCCTGCAGGGCCAATGGGCAGAGGATGGGGGCAAGTATCAGCTCACCATCCAAGGCCGGCCGGCGCTTGAAGCAGTTGTGGAAGGCGACAAATTAACCATCTCAGGCGACGCCCTGCCGATGAGATTTGACCGCGAATTTTAAGGAAGTCGGTGCGGGTATTCGGCGTGTGGAAGTCAAACGCCACCGTTCTGCTCCAAGACGAATACCCACAGAATGCCCAAGCTGGCAGCCTGTGCTCTGCCACGGAACCTAACGCCCGCTTACTGGGAGCTGGGGGAAAAGGAAACCGGTTGCACGCTCAAACTGCCGAGCGTGTTGTCAAAAGGGGACCCGGGCAGACCGGAACTGAAAACTGCATTCGTGCTCGAGAGCAGCGTACCGGTGCTGGACGAACTCGCGCTGAACGAACTGCCGCCCATGGATGCCATCATGGCACCATCGTTGTTGGCCAGCGAAGATGCGGGAACTTGGTCAACGTACTCGGAATAAACCACGCCGCCGATCAAAACCGCGCAGATTGCCGTGGCGAATCCCCCGGCCGCCAACACATTATTCTCCAACACGCGGAAAAACCGCGCCAGCCATGGCACCCCTTCCCATAATTTTTCAGCCGGAGTTGCTGCCTTGTTCCGCTCAATCCCGTCGAGGACGCGGCTGGAGAAATCATTAAAAAACCCGGGCGGTGGCTGTTCGTGCCGCTTCAGCTTAAGCAACTTGCGCAACTGTTCGAATTCTTCAGGAGCGTTACTCATAATCAAGTTAAATAATCTGACAAGTAAGCTTGCAGTTGCTGGCGGGCATAGAATAAGCGGGAACGCACCGTACCGATGTTACAATCCATGATTTTAGCAATTTCTTCATGTGATAAACCCTGCACATCGTGCAACGTGACCACTAATCTATGGTCATCAGACAGCTTCAGCAGCGCCGCGTTCAATTTTTCCTGCAATTCCGCCAATCCGGCGTCCCGCCGCGGCGTTTTGTCCGAAACCAGCGCCACCAGGTCCGGATCGTGCTCGGCGTTGAAATCTAAATCGTTGAGGCTCATGTGGGTACGATTTTTTCTCTGTTTCAAGAAATTAATCGTTTTGTTCACCGCAATCCGGTAAATCCACGTGTAAAAGCTGGAGCCACCTTTGAAGGATTTCAAAGCTTGGTAGGCCTTGATGAAGGATTCCTGGGCCAGGTCGCTGGCGTCCTCATGATTGGACGTCATATGATAAACCGTCGCGTAAATACGCTCTTGATAGCGCCGCACCAAGTCATCATAGGCCCCCATATCGCCCTCACGGGCGCGCCGCACCAGGTCCATCTCCTCCGATGCGGGAGTAGTTGGCGCGGGTAAAGCCGGCTCATTGGTCCGCGCACCTTCCGCCCCCTTGCCAGAAGTCGGATCGCTCATAATTCCAAGCGTGGCGTCAGACACAAACCCCCAAGGCATTGGTTTGGCGGGCGAGAAATTCCGTAAGTCCGGTCAACCCTGAAAGATTCGCGGATTCAGGGAGTACCTTCAGCGTGGATCGCGCTTGCGCAAGGTATTGATGGATGATCTCCAATGATTCCGAGAGGGTCTCGTGTTTGACTAACATCTCCAAAACTGGTGGCAGCGATCGCGGTTCCCATTTCTGGATCAGCTCTTCCAATCGGGCCTTCTCGCTCGCATCCGCGCGTTGCCAAAGCAGCAATAAGGGGAGCGTCAGCTTGCCCTTGGCAAGATCTGTCCCTAACGACTTGCCCACAACGGCTTCGGAACCAAACAGGTCCACGCAATCGTCATAAATCTGATACGCTGTGCCGAGCGCGATTCCGAATTCACGCAATGCCGCCCGTTGCGCCATCGGCGCACCACTCAGGCAGGCACCGAGATCGCACGAGAGCGCAAACAGCTCCGCCGTCTTCATCTCCAACACTTTAAAATAATCCTTTTGCGAGAATTGGAAATTCCGACGTTGTTGCGTCTGGAGAATCTCACCCGAGCAGACCGTGTTGGTCGCCGTCGCCACCGCCCGGCAAATTTCGGGTGTCGGAAAGCTCGCCGCCAGCTTCAAGGCATGCGCAAAAAGGCAGTCCCCAAACAAAACCGCGATCTCATTCCCCCAATTGGCCGCAAAAGTAAGCCGCCCCCTGCGGATTTCCGCCTCGTCCATCACGTCGTCATGCACCAAGGTCGCCAAATGGACCATTTCGATGATGACCGCCACGGTGATGTGCGAATCATTCAGTTGTCCGGTGGCGCCGGCGCTGACGGCCACCAAGGCCGGACGCAATTGTTTCCCCTGCCCCGTCAGCGCGTATTCCGCATACGGCAGGATGGCAGGATCAAATTCACGGACCTGTTTGGCCAAACGACTGGCGACAGCCTCCAAAAAAGGCTCCACCGGTTTGGCTATATCCTTCCACGTTACAAGGGTTTCCTTTTTCAATGCACCGGTGATGGGAACAGCAACCGTTCTAGTATCGGCAGCAAACATGCTGCGCCAATCTACGGTCGTCACCTACCCAAGTCAACCCGTTATCCTAGGGTACAAGAAAGGAATCCGCGCTTCCTAATCGGCGGAAATGCCACCAGCGCAACCGTCCGTTTCACCACCGGCGCTCGAGGAATGTAGGACTATGGAGATTTAGCCGGCTATGGAACCGCCCCACTTCATTATTCTTGGACACCCTCCAACCGGCTGGGTTCATCCAATCCTCAGGACTGCCTTACGACTTGGGTGATCCGTTTCAAGGCTTCGGCAATTCAAACCAAAATCGGCTCCCTTCGCCCAAAGTCGATTCCACGCCCACCCTTCCCCCCATCCGTTCGACCCCCGTCTTCACCAAGGCCAATCCGATTCCGGTCCCGGGACGAATTTGTGGCCCATCCAGCTTCTCGAACACCCCAAAAACCCGATCCTGATACTGTCTATCGATGCCCATGCCGTTGTCCTCGACCCACAAACGGATCACCCTCCCGCGCTCTTCCCCCCTGAAACGGATGCGTGGCGGCACTTCCAACCTCCTGAATTTAAGGGCATTCGATAATAGATCGAACAAAACCCGCTCCACGATTGCCGGATCACCCTGCATCGGCGGCAGGGGCGATTCCACCTCGATGGAGGCGTGGAAGTTTCGAATCTCGTCGTCGCAACTCCGCACTACCTTGGCCAGAATGTGTTCCGGGGCAATCTTCTCCAGACGCGAATCCGTCCGGGAGAGTTCCATGTAAGCCAGTAAATCCATAATTAACTGTCCCATGCGCTCAGAGGACGAGCGGATCCGCTCGGCGTAATCGCGACCAGCTTGATCCATTCGCGATCCGTTGCTGTCCAACAAGAAATGGGAGAAGCCTTGCATTGCCCGCAAGGGCGCGCGCAAATCATGGGCGAGAGTATAGGAAAAGGATTCCAGGTGCTTGTTGGATTCCTCCAAGGCGGCGGTTCGGGCCGCCACCCGTTGCTCCAATTCAGAATTCAATTTAACCAAGGCATCTTTCGCCTGTTTCATGCAGGCAGTCAACCAAATGATCAACAACGAAACCAGGCTAAATGAAGCAAGCCGTTCCCACCCAGCGATCCCGATGGCCAAGGAAAAGTGGGGATCGTGATAAAAAGCCAGGTTGCACAAAGCTGCCGCCACAACGACCATCACTCCTGGCCACCCCCCCCCGTACCATGTGCTAGCTATGGCTGCGAGAAGGAAAAGCCCGGCGGATGTGTAATTTAAAAACGACTTTAGAAGCAAGTCCGCGCACAGTGCGGTTCCGGCCGCCATCAAGGCGAGGCCGTACCGTGCAACCCATGATGGCTTCCCTCGCTCGATGGCTTCAACGTCGGAGTGACGAACCAGGCGCTTGGATTTTAGCCATCTGCCGACGATCCATCGCGCTCCCTTGCTGATCTGGGAGTTCCGGTCACCTGCGGGCTGGCCGTGAAGGCCCCAGCGGTTTACTTTGACATTTTTCGACGGATTCAACGGTGGCTCAGTTTCAGCACAGTGTTGCAGTTCCATGGAATGTTCAGGACTGAAAGGAGGGTCTGCGGACAGAAAACCTCTGCGGCGTGGACACAGCCCTGATCCCTGCATTCCCCTCAATATAGACGGAGACATGCGGTGCCGCGTTCATTCTGAGACAAAAAGCGAGCCGGCTGGAAATTGAGTTCCAACCAGCCCGACCTCCAACCCTCGTCTCGACCCAAAGCATCCTGTACCCCGCCAGCAAGATCAACCAACCCGACTTTCAAGGATAGCCTCACACCCATTGAACTCGCCATTCCCCAAATTCCGCACTCAAGTTTACCCCGATTTCTAGTCGGGGCATTCCGAATTCCGCACTCACCCACCCCTTTCCCTCTCTCTAGGGGGTTTTAAACCGTTACACCGTTACAACCATTGTAAACATTGATCCAAAGCGATTTTTAACCGTTACATTGACCGTTACAAACCGTTACACGGATCGTTTCAATCGTTACAAAAGCCCCCCGCGCCCCCGCCGCCGACCTGGCAGCGGCCTCCCACCGCCGGCTCGACCCATCACGCTCCGCACTGAAAACTTGAAACTGAAAACTTTCCCACTTCCACGGAGTGCGCCGGCAGAGCGGTAGCAGCGACGGCGCTTTTTCGCGAACCGGCCACCAGCCAGCCACCGTCTCCAAGCCATGCCCCACCGCCTCCCCTCCGTCCTGCCTCAACCCTCAACCATTCAACGCCCGTACCATCCGCCCCCTCACTCTCGCGCCGCGCGCGGCGAGCCCCCGTCGAGCAGAAAACTGAAAACTGGAAACTCGCCGCCGTTCCCTCGCTCTTTGAGATCCTTGAGGTCAAAGATTCCCCTCCGACCTTCGCGTCGGCAAGCTAAAGCCAGGCCCCTGGCGTTAATCAACTCGACACCCAGCAATACAGCCCTAAATTGCCACCTACCCTGCGGCCAGGTTTGGCCG
>JAQGOT010000723.1 GCA_028293465.1 Pedosphaera sp.
ACTTACCATGGTACGAATGGCCATTGTTGTCCCATCGCTGGTGGGGCTGGGCGGTTCCCTGCGCCATAATTCGAGCAGCCCCGGCACGGCTGGCTGTGCGTCCTGGCCCATTGCGCCCAGAGCACGAGCCGCCTGCGCTCGGACAAAAATGTCAGGGTCATTCAGGCACTTCATCAACGCAGGCACGACCACTTTGGGTTCGGCTCGAATCTGATGGATTGCGCAAATGGCGTTATTGCGCACGGTCGCGTTGGTGTGTGTCATCCCCCGCAGGAGCGCAGGGATTGCCTGTCGGGCTGATGGTCCGATTCGCCTAAGGATTACGGGAACGGCTTGTTGCGGAAATGGGTGAGGATCGCTGTCAAATACCTCGATAAGCCGGAGCACGGCATTGCTGGCCTGGGGACCTAAAGCATCGAAACCCTGAACGGCTGCATAGTTTTGGTCAGGGGGAGCAACGGGAATGCTAATCACATGTTGCTTTTGGAGCAGCCTCATGATCGTGATTCTGAATTCGGAGTCCCGCTGTTGCAACCTTCTAAACAACACCGGGAAAGCGTTCGTTCCGAGTTGGCGTACCGCAGCATCGGCTTGGCTGGGGGTCACGTTAGTGAGCGGAGGACTATCGTAGCCGCCTAACCAATAACTTAACGGCTTGCCCTGATACATCGGCTCCCGCTGCCGCGACGCCTGCCATGCCAATCCACCGGCAACCGCGAGCAGCAGGACAACGAGCACAATGCGAAACCATTTCGTTTTCATTGCACACCCGCCTTGGCGGCGGCTTCGGGGTCGATGGCTATGAGGGCGTTGGTGGCGGCCACGCGGACCATTCTTTGGGTGTCGATCAACAGGGGAAGGATGGCGGGTACGGCATGCTTGGCATCCGCCCCAAGGCCGCCAAGCATGTGGGCAGCTTGGTTTCTGACCTTCCAATCATTATCCTTTAAGGACGTTTCCAAAACGGGCATGAGCAGGGACGATTCCGGACCTATCAGTTCGAGGGCCGAAAGGCTGCCAAAGCGAACGTTTTCGTCCTTGTTGGTCACCCCCCGCAACAAGGAGGGCACCGCCGGTCTCGCCAGTGGCCCTATTGCGCCCAACGAATCAGCGGTTGCGCACATGGAGTCCGACGAGATGGCTTGATCATAGATTTCTACCAGTGCTGGCACCGCCTCACCTGCTTTGACACCCAAAATGCCGAATCCAAGAATCGCTTGAAAGTTGCGTTCGCCAGCAAAAACATAATCGATTTTGATGAAGCGTTGCTTTTTCATCAGTTTGACGACCTTGAGGAAGAAAACCGAATCCTTGGCCCGCAGCATTTGCAAAAGTGTCGGGATGGCGGTGGTGCCGGTTTGGCGCACCGCGTCTAAATTTCGGTCGAGTGAAGGTCTTAGCAACCAATAGCTCAATGGCTTCCCCTCATACATCGGTTCACGCGGGCGCGACATCTGCCAAGCCAGCCCGCCAACAACGGCGACCAGCAGAACCCCCACCAAGATGCGGTAACGCTTCCCCACGCTGATACTATGGCGGGGGTGGTGACGGAAGACGAGGGAAGTTTGTGATGGCTTGCGGACGTTGCCCGATCATGCCACTCGCGGGGGCGTGCGCTGGGGGGCTTACGTTATTCATGCGGGTCACGTGACTTTCTGGCAGGAGGGTGATTTGCGACGGCGACCGGAAAAATAGGAACCCCAACACAGCCACATCGAACAAAACGCAGAACCGGCGAACTGAATGGCTCGCAAACATGGTTGCTCGTTTTGCTTTGCTGCTTACGGTTCAGGGACCACGCTCGACTTTCGCCGCGAATTGGCCATATTGACCGCATGATCATCAATGCCAAAAGAGCAACCCCAGATGACCTTCTTCCCCACATTATTAAATTTGTCGGGTCATCAGGAGGTGGTCAGTGGCGCTTTCAATTACTATGCAAGTTCTGTCGGGATTTGGGGACTGTTTCGGCGACGCGGCATAACCTTGATAACCCGAAAGCATTGCGGAAGGCTGCGGGGGCCTTTGCAGCGCAGGGATGGCGGATTGATGGCATCCCGATTTGCCCGAAATGCTACATACGAAAAAGCGCATAACAATCGCTGCACACGAACCGCCAACTTACCGTTCAGTAAATGAGAACGATGGCGGTTGCAGCTCGCGCTTCGCCAACCACGTCATCAAACGGGCGACCTTGTTCCACATGGGCTTCTTTCAGCTTGCTCGCCACTTCCGGCAAGCTTTCCAGCAGGGTGTTTAATAGCGAGCTTTTGACGGCGTAGTTCACGTTCTCGGGAACTTGCCCGGTCGTCGCCAAGGCAAACCGAGCATCAAATTTGGCTGAGACCACACCGACAACATTCCCTCGTTCATCCACTAGAGCACCGCCCGAGTTCCCGGGTTGGATGGGCACGCTGATTTGGAAATAACGTGGGTCATCATGATTCCCGGTCACACTACTGATCCCGCCCCGAGTTAATTTTGATTCCCTGCCTTGAAATTCCGGGTTTGGAAACCCAATTGTAAACACCCCTTCACCTTGCTTGACCAGCCGACTGGGCACCACGGGCAAGGCACTGAAAGCGCCGGTCACCTTTAAAACTGCAAGGTCGTTCCCGGCATCCTGCCGAACCACTTCGGCGGGCAGCAAGCCGGTCGCGGTCTGGAGCTTGATGGCGGAAACATGGTTTACCACATGTTGACAGGTGACAAAGTAGCCATCTTCGGTGATGAAGAAGCCCGTTCCGGTCGCTTTGGGTTGGCTCGGGATGGCTTCGTCACGGGCGACAACTGGCGGCTGGGTTTTAGTGGTGCCGCCCCGCCGGTCCAATTCCAGCGCGATTGCGTCCCGTTCCTTCACCTTCGCCTCGACTTGGCCTTGGGCGATCAGCACCCCGATGCCATTGCCTTGTTGGAGCAGAATGTTGATGCCCTGGGTGCCACGCTTCACGGCGTCCTGGGCACTGGCAAATTTGGAACGAAGCTGTTCGTCGCTGTAGGGGGCCAAGACCTTCCGCCAATGTTCCTGTTCCCGGCTGGCCTTTTCCTGTTCCTGCGTGGTTTCCCTTGCTTCATCCGCTTGACGCTGTTCCGGCGTCGAGGCGCACCCGGCGATCAAAAGGGCGGTGATGACAAACAACAGGGGTTTCATGGTCGCTGGGTGTGGGCGGTGTGGACGGGGTTGTGGCTGTTATGATCTTGGGCGGGGGTATTGGGCATTGGGCCGCGACTGGGGAAGCGTTTCAAAGGAATTGGTTTCCACGTCCGCCCGCCAGAAGCGGGGGACGGTTTTTTCTGGACCGCAAACCATGTTCCGATAGCGGATACCCGGCTTGGGTGGCTTGACATCCGACCAAGGCACGCGGCGTCGGTCGATGGTTCTGTCGGTGACGGCGAGCAGCTTCGCCGCTTCCTGCTTGGTCATCCAAGGCGAAGGTGGCGACTGTTTTCCATCACCCCGCTGGTGCTTGGCTGGCGGAGGTTTGGCGGGGCTGGGCGGTTCGACTGGGGGGGGTTTGGGCTGTGCGCCTTTATCCAGCCTCTCGGCGCAGTAGCGGCATTTGACTGCTTCCTTTTGAATCTGCTCACGGCAGAACGGGCAGGTTTTGAAGTCGGCGGCATTCATCGCGTCGGTCCATGTTACGCAGCAGTGGCAATCAGCATCGTGTCTGAACGCAAGGTTGTGACATTCACACGAAAAAGGCAATTGAGAAATGCAGTCTGTAGACTGTAGTGGATTTTGGGCGTTCCTGATTGGTTTGCACGACGTGGCGGCAATCAAGAAGCATCGCAAAGTTCTGGGCGAAACCATCCGGTCCTGCCGGAAGGCTTCGGGCATGAGCCAAGAAAGGTTTGGCGAGAAGGCCGACCTGCATCCCAAATACGTTGGCGAACTGGAGCGCGGAGAAAAGGCGGCCACGATTGACACGCTGGTTAAGGTCGCCAAGGCTTTGGGCATCCGCCCGAGCGAGTTGCTGCGGGACCTTTGACTTTCTGCCTCGCTGCCCCTTCCAGCGCTGACGGCAAGCATCGGGAAGGTTTGACTGCCATTGTCCAACGGTCCACCATAGGCTTTCAAGATGAAAAGGTCACCCATCCTCGCCGACCACGTCAGGGAATCCGAACTGATCGCCATCTTTGGCGAGGCGCGGTTGGTCAGGACGCTGTTGGGCAAGGTGGAAATTCGTGGCGGCACGGAACCGGAACAGCAGGCTGCGCGGGAGTGGATGGAGTTGTTCTTGTCCCCCCACACCGGGCGATACGCCGTCCTAGCTGCGGAATGGCCGAAGTGAAGGGGAAGGAATGAGCAATAGGACCATGCTTTTCAGGATAGGCAAAATCGCCTTCATATTCGCGTTCATAGGTTCCGCGATGGTGACTGGGCTCGGGTGGTTCTTCCTGTCAAAAGCTTCCCCGCTCAATCATGGCGTGAGTCCGGACGTTGTCAGCCATCCGCCCGTTTATTTATGGGTTATCGCAAATTTTCCTGCGGGAATAGCATTCATAAGCCTTTTCGGGATGCAAGGCCCCGAGTGGACCTACTTCCTTTGCGTGTTCGTACAATGGTTTGTGATTGCGGGGATGGTTGGGCTTGCGTTTGGGGCCTTGGGCAGCGTGAAAAGCAGGCCTGAGTCAAATCAGGACATTAATCAAGAACGGCCGATACGATGAAAGCGGAACGCCAAAAGAAAGCACCAATCCCGGCGTGGGAATGGGTCGCTTACGTGGTGATAATCATTTCCATTGTGACTTTCCTTGGCTGGGTTGGCCGGCCGCCCCATTGCGGGATAAGCAAATCCGAGATGGATTCCATACGCAAACACCGATGAACCCGCTTGCCCCGCCCGACAGTCAACATTTGAAAGCCGCCCAAGGGTGGCTGGAGCTTGGCATCCATGTCGAAGCAAACGCGGAACTGGACAAAATTACCGCCACGCTGCGCAGCCATCCCGACGTGCTGGAATTGTGGTAGGGGCTGACGCCGCGCTGTTAGTGCCTCCAGTTCAATCCGGCCAATGATAATCTCTCACCGTGCGGTTGTTCTCGTTCCACATGCGGCCATGGCGGGGGTAAAGCTCGGCGACGGGCGCACCCACGGCTTGAATGCGGCGGGTTCCGAGGATTTTTTTTAACTTGTCCATGCGCCGTTGGTAATGGGCTATGACAGAAGGGTGGATTCTACCCCATGCGAAAATGAGGTTGTCCGCAGTTTTCAGCGCGGAACGCGTCACCGCATCATTGCGCGGGCCGACGATGGCCGCGTATCGTTGGCCGACAAGCTGCGTTGGATGCACGGTGCGGAATGCAAAAAGGTTAAGGAATGTGACATGCCCAAATTCGTGTTCCCGTGCCCAATAGGAAACCTTGCCGATGGTCGGGTCGGATTTGGTGGCATCCGCCGTGCTCGGGTTGAGTTGGACGACCACGAGCCGATTCTGGCTCTGGATGCCGGTTGAAACGTCGAGGCGATAGCGGTAACCGGGTGATTCCTCGCACGACTCGATGCGGTAATCCTTTGGCATGGGGAAAACGTGCCCAAATTCCGGGGGTGCGGCAACCTATTCTTGTCGGCTGTCCTGTCGGGCAGTGCTTGCCAAGGTTTGTCTGACCATATAACCTTCGCCGCAAAAGGCCCCTTACCTGACTCATGCAATGGATAGCACCGTCTGAAAAAGACACCGCCACCGACACTTTGGAGAAGCGCCTTTGGGCTGCTGCTGACCAAGTTCGCGCCAATTCCGGCCTCAACGCTGCCCAATACTCACAGCCGGTTCTCGGACTGATCTTCCTGCGGTTCGCGGAGGTCCGCTTTGCCGCCCGTCGGAAGGCGCTGGAAAAGCAGGCGGCTGGCAGTCGCCGGGGCTTGCGGTTGGATGAACCTGCCGCTTATCAAGCCGAAGGGGGGCTTTATCTCGCGCCCAATGCCCGCTCCGATTCGCTCCTGGCATTGCCGGAAGGCGCAGACGTGGGCAAAGCGGTCAATGAAGCG
>JAQGOT010000776.1 GCA_028293465.1 Pedosphaera sp.
CCGGCACCCGCCGGGAATTCATCAAAAAGGCCTCCACCGCCGCCGCCGTGGTCGCCACGGTGAACATGTTCAAGACTCCTGTTTACGGCCAGAATCAGGCCCCCTCGCCCGGCAGCGTCGTCGGGGCAAACAACCGGCTGGTGGTGGGTTACATCGGCGTGGGCGGCCAGGGCATGGCGCACGTCAACACCCAGAAACAATACGCCAGCGCCAATAACATCGTTCAGGGAGCGGTTTGCGATCTCTCCAAGTATCGCGTGAAGAACGCCCAAAGCACCATCGGCGGCACCGAATGCCAGGGCTATGATGACCATCGCAAGATGCTTGAGCGAAAAGACATCGACGCCGTCACCATCGCCACCGTGGACCATTGGCACGCGCCGTGCGCCATCGACGCCATGAACGCCGGCAAACACGTTTACGTGGAAAAGCCGATCACGCGCTATCTCGACGAAGTGTTTGCCATCGCCGACACCGTTAAGAAAACCAACAAGGTTTTGCAGGTCGGCTCGCAAATTTGCTCGGACGCCCGCTGGCACAAAGCGGCGGAACTGATCAAAGCCGGCAAGATCGGTCAGTTGGTCATGGCCCAGGATTCCTACATGCGCAACAACCCCAAGGGCGAATGGAACTACGCCATCCAACCCTGGTGCACCTCCGAGGACCTCGACTGGGCCCGCTGGCAGGGCCAGGTCCATAACAAGACCCCGTTCAGCGCTGATTCCTATTTCCGCTGGCGCAAATATTATCCTTATTGCGGCGGTTTGCTTGGCGATCTCGTCCCCCATCGGTTGCATCCGCTGATGCTGGCCACGGGCAGTCCCGAGTTCCCCACCCGCGTGGTTGCCTTGGGCAATAAGGCGGCGCACACCGACAAGAACACGCCCGGCACGCCTGAGCGTGATGTGCCTGAACAAATCCAGTTGATCGCCGAGTTCCCGAGCGGCTTGAACCTGCTCGTGACCACCAGCACGATCAACCAGATCGGCCTGCCCTCCATCATCCGCGGCCACAAAGCGACCCTTTATCTCGGCGGCGACCATGTCGAACTCAAGCCGGAGAAGGAATTCGCGGACGACGTCGAACCGGAAACCTTCGAGCATCTCCAACCGAGCGGCGAGAAAATCAACGAGATGGAAAAGAACTGGTTCGATTGCATCCGCTCCGGCCAGAAACCGTACGGCAACATCGACCTGGCGGTGCGCGTGCAGACCGTGATCTCGCTGGCGGAAATGTCGCAGCGCCTCAACATCATGTGCCTGTTCGACGAAAAGACCCGCAAGATCACCACCGGTGACGGCAAGGAAGTCAAGCCCATCACTTACGGCACGCTCCCGTTGTCCTGATCAGGGAGAGTATTTTCACACGGGTTTCGCGGGCAATCGCCGGCGAAACCCGTTTTGATTTCCACCCCATGCAAACCATCACCCTCGCCCGCAACGCCATGGCGACCCGCTTTGAGATTGTGCTCCACGGCGAGGATCCCGTGGCACTCCGCGCGGCGGGCGAGGAAGCGCTGGGTGAGATTGATCGCCTCGAGGCCCAACTCAGCCTCTATCGCCCCACCAGCGAGATTGCCCACCTCAACGCCCGCGCCGCCCGCGCGCCGGTGCGGGTGACCCCGGGCCTGCTTCGACTCCTGCAGCACGCCCGGCAACTCAGCCTGGGCACCGACGGTGCCTTCGACATCACGATCGCTCCCCTCGTGCGTTGCTGGGGGTTCATGGGCGGCACCGGACAACTTCCCAACCCCGATGAAGTGACGGAGGCCCGGGCGAGCATCGGTATGCACCTGGTCGAACTGGATGCGGAAAATTTTACCGTTCGCTTCGCCCGTGAAGGCGTGATGCTTGATTTGGGAGCCATTGGCAAAGGTTACGCGCTGGAACGGGCGGCCGAATCACTCCGCGAGTTGGGAATCACCAGCGCGTTGCTGAATGGCGGGACGAGCACCATTTACGCGATCGGCCATCCACCGGAAAAAGAACATTGGAAAATCGCGATCGAAGCTCCACCCACCGCCACGGTTGGTCATCCGCCTGCCCTGCTGGCGACCGTGCCATTGCGCGACGAGGCCCTGTCGGTTTCCGCCGTCTGGGGCAGATCGTTCCAATCGGCCGGCCAGACCTTCGGTCATGTCCTGGACCCGCGCACCGGTCAACCGGTCAGCGGCACGATGCTCGCCGCTGTCATCCTGCCGTCCGCGATGGAGACGGATGCGCTCTCCACCGCCTTGCTCGTTGTGGGCGCAGCCGGCCACGAAGCGTTGGCCCGGGTGCGACCGGAGTTGCGAAGCCTCGTGGTAACCCAGGACGCATCCGAAAAAGGTTTTCACCTTACCAGCCGAGGAATTCCAACCCAGTCCCAACCCCCAACGCCGGCCAACTCCTGAATTACCCGCCGGAGCCGATTACACTAACCTCCACTCTCACAGCGGGTTGCCGGATAAAAAAACGCCACCTTGAGGTGCGCGGATGGATCGCCAGCGAGGGTTAAAATTGGAGGCTTCGCCAAGATGCGCGTTGAAAGTTTCCGGCGCTGTGATTATTTTCTGATGGTATGCTTGAGGATAGAGATTATATGCGCAGCCGTTCTCCATTTGAGGCGCAGTGGTCGGCCACCCTCGTGCTCATCATCCTCAACATCGTCGTTTTTATAGTTCAGAACGTGGTTGAGGCGAGCGGACACTTCTCGACGATTTACAATTACTTCGTGCTGAGCGTTGCCGGATTAAAACACGGCTATGTGTGGGAGTTGATCACGTTCCAGTTTCTGCACAGTGGGGTGCTGCATATTTTGGGAAACCTCTTCACCATCTACGTGGTCGGACGCGCGGTCGAGGAGGCGGTGGGCAAGGCGAGTTTTGTAAAGCTGTATCTTTTGAGCGGTGTGTTAGGCGGCTTGTTGCAGATGGCCGCCGGACTTCTCTG
>JAQGOT010000044.1 GCA_028293465.1 Pedosphaera sp.
GGCCGTGCTGCGGCACCGGGTCCCGCTGCCCGCCTTTGAGAAAGTTGATTAAATGGAAATCAGCGTGCCTTCGTCCTGCATATGGAGATACTCCATGATCCGGGCGACAGATTCCGCGATGGTCAACTTGTCCGTGTGCAATTCGATTTCCGCCTTGGCCGGGGCTTCGTACGGGGCGGAGATGCCGGTGAATTCCTTGATCTCGTTGGCCCGCGCTTTGGCGTAGAGGCCCTTGGGGTCCCGCTGTTCGCAAACGCCAATCGGCGCATTCACAAAAATCTCAATGAATTGATTCTCGCTCCCGGCGAGCATCTGACGCACCAGGTCGCGATCCGCCTGATAAGGGGAAATGAAGGCCGTGATGCAGATGATGCCTGAATTGGCAAACAGCTTGGAGAATACACCGATGCGCCGGATGTTCTCCTTGCGGTCCATGGGCGAGAAACACAGGTCTGAGCCGAGCCCGTGGCGGACGTTGTCGCCGTCGAGCACGTAAGCGTGCTTGCCGATGTTGAACAATTCCCGTTCCAACTCGGTGGCGATGGTCGACTTGCCTGATCCAGACAGCCCCGTAAGCCACACCACACAGCCCGAATGGCCGTTGCGCAACGCGCGTTGGTGCGCGGTGACTTTGCCGTGGCTCCAGTAAATATTGTCGCTTTTTTGCAGGCTGTCGGACGTGCGCTTGGGATAATTATCGTCGGCCACGATGCCGCCTCCGGCTACTTCAAACCCGTCCACAATCACAAACCGGCCCGTGGACACAATCTCCGAATGCGTATCGAACGCCACCGGCCGTTTCGTGCGCAGGGTCAACTCAGCCACTTCGTGCCGGCCGATGAAAGCTTGGTCTCCCTCACGCGAAACCGTTTCCAGCGTCGAGGCATCGATGATTTTTTCAATCGATTCAATCTCACAATCCGCCTCCTGGGTCGCCAGCTTCAACTTGTAGATTTTGCCTTTGGCAAACGGCGCGCGGCCCAGCCAGAACAGCCGCGCCTTGAATCGGTTCAATTCGTACGGCGGTGCGGTCTCCAGCGCCGCCACGGCCCCCCGCTCAACAAAGATTTGTTCGGTCAAGGTAACGCCGATGGATTCGCCGGCCTTCGCGGAATCCTGCGACGGCGCGTTCCAGCGTTCGATGGTTTTGACGGTGCTGACCTTGTTGCTTGGACTGAACAAAAGCTTGTCGCCCACCTTGATGGAGCCGGCTTCAACGCGGCCCGCGAGGATGCGCCGCTCGTCGAACCGGTACACGTCCTGGATGGGAAATCGCAGTGGTTGATGGTCGGGCAGATCGGTCACTTTGAATTCATCCAACGCCGCCAGCACCGTCGGGCCCTGCCACCAGGGCATGTTCTTGCTCAACGAGGCGATGTTGTCGCCATGCTTGGCCGCGATGGGTATGAACACCTTGGGTTGCACGCCCACGGACTTCAAGAAGACGCGGTAGTCTCTTTCAATCTGGTCGAAACGCTCCTGGGAGTATTCCTGCAAATCCATTTTGTTGACCAGCACCGCAATCTGCCGGATGCCCAGCAAATTCAGCAGATAACCATGACGACGGGATTGTTCCTGGATGCCTTCATTGGCATCGATCAGGAGCAACGCGGCCTCGGCATTGGCCGCGCCGGTGATCATGTTCTTGAGAAACTCCTTGTGCCCCGGCGCATCAATAATGACGTATTGGCGCTTCTTCGTCTGAAACCAGATCTGCGCCGTGTCGATGGTGATGTTCTGGTCGCGCTCGGATTGCAGCGCATCCATGAGGTTGGCCCATTCAAACGGCACCCCGCGCCGCTCGGCGATTTGCTGAAGTTGCTCGAGCTTTCCTTCGGGCAATGAGCCGGTATCGTGAAACAACCGGCCCACAAACGTGGACTTGCCATGGTCCACATGGCCGACAATGACGATCTTAAGTTGCTCGCTGGGGGCGTTCGATGAATTCATTCGGGAAAATATTTAGTTTGTCGTGGCGCTATTACATGTACCCATCCCGGCGCAATTTCTCAAAAGCATCTTCACTCTCTTTGTCCTGCGCGCGACCGGAGCGTTCAGCTGTCTTCGTATGTCGCAATTCCTCGATGATCTCGCGCACATTGCTGGCCTTCGACTTGATCGGAAACGTGCAAGGCGCGCACCCCAGGCTGCGATACCGTTCGCCCTTTTCATTTGAGAAATAAAGCGGAATCACCGGGATGTTCTCGCGCTCGATATATTCCCAGATGTTTAACTCGGTCCAGTGGAGCAGGGGATGAATGCGGATATGCGTCCCTTTTTCATAATCAGTCTTGAACTGGTCCCACAACTCCGGCGGTTGATCCTCGACGTTCCACTCCATGTTCTTGTCGCGCGGACTGAAATAACGTTCCTTGGCGCGGGTTGGCTCCTCGTCGCGCCGCACCCCAACGATCACGCCCGTGAAGTGATGCTGATCGAGCACCGCCTTGAGCCCGTCCTTTTTCAGCGTGCCGCAGCATTGCACCCGGGTTGCCTTGCCGTTGGGATAAGTCACGCCGCTCTTGAGAACTTCCTCGTTCTTGCCCACGACCAACTGCAGCTTCCAATCCTTAACCAACCGATCGCGATACTCGATCATCGAGGCGATTTTATAGGTGGTATCCACATGTACAAGCGGGAAGGGGACGTGGCCCAGGAACGCCTTGCGTGCCAGCCAAAGCAGCACGGTTGAATCCTTGCCGATGCTCCACAACATCGCGAGATTCTCAAACTTGTTAAATGCTTCCCGGAGGATGTAGATGCTCTGGTTCTCTAGCTTGCTTAAATAATCCATGACTAAATTTCGGATAATCGGGTTATCAGGCTTTCAAATTGAGGGGCGTTTTAGATCAAATCTGGAAGTCCACTTTTTTCGGCAGAAAAGTATGAATCCCACATTCGACCTTGTTGAATCCGGTCCAGCGCCCGGCGCGTTCGTCCTCGCCGCTGCCAGTCCTCTTGGTGCAAGGCCAGCAGCCGATGGACCGATAGCCTTGGTCTTGCAGGGGATTGTAAGGAATTTTATTATCCTTCAGGTATTGCCAGACCGCTTCGCGCGACCAGTTCGCCATCGGATTCAATTTGACGATGTCCCGTCCCGTGGCTTCATCGAAAGCGTAAAGCTCGATAATCCCGATGCTCGCGCGGGTGTCAGATTGCTGACGGCGCAGGCCGGTGATCCAGCAGTCCAGGTCGGCGAGTTTGCCCTGCAACGGCAGCACCTTTCGCATGGTGCAGCAAAGGTCAGGCTCGCGCTTCCACAGTTCCGGCCCGCTGACATCTGCTTGTTCCTCGACCGTCAGGTCGGGTTCCAACGATTCAATTTGAAACCCGTAGAAATCCTCCAGCCGCTTCTTGAGCTCGAGGGTCTCTGGAAAAAGCAGCCCGGTGTCCAGCGTGAAGACGGGAAATTGAATCCCTGCCTGTTTCGCCAGGTGCAGCATCACCAGCCCCGCGCCTTGGAAACTCGTGCCCACCGCCGCTTTCGCCCCAAACCGTTCCCAAGCCCACGCGAGCACCTTTTCGGTGGGAAACTTGTCGAACTGCTGATCAAGCAGTCGCACATTGGCCGGGGTCAACGCCAACGGAGCGTTGGCCGTCACCACAGCCGGTGGATTTGTAATTTGAGCAGGCAAGGGAATCAGGCGGGAGCCTGGGCTGGAATTTCCTTCAAGACCACCCGGTCGCAGAAATCACCGAATCGTTCCGCACCCAATCGCTCCTTCGCAAAGCGCGTGAACAGGGGGCGCAGTTCATTGACGATTTCTTCGTTCTTAACGCCTTCCTTGAACAAACGGTTCAGCCGCGTGTTCGCCTGATTGCCGCCCAGGTTGAGTTGGTATTTTCCGGGTGCTTTCCCGACGAACCCAATCTCCGACATGGTCGAGCGCGCGCAACCGTTCGGACACCCGGTCATGCGGATGATGATTTCCTCATCCTTCAAGCCAACTTCTGCCAGCAAGTCCTCGATGCGCCCCAGGATATCCGGGAACACCCGCTCGGATTCCGCCAGCGCCAGCCCGCAGGTCGGCAACGCCGGGCACGCCATCGAAGCGCGGCGGATCACCGTCGCTTGATTCTCCACCGGCACCCCGTGATCGGCCAATATCTTGGTGATCGGCTCACGATCCGCCGCTTTCACGCTGGTCAAAATCAAATTTTGCGAGGGTGTCAGGCGAATTTCCGTCGCGAATTGCTCCACGATCTTCCGCAACGCCGTCTTCAACTGGTATTTGTCCGTGTCCTTGATCCGGCCCGTCTCGACATAGAGCCCGAGGAAATGATTGCCGTCAAACTGCTGATGCCAGCCGAACAGGTCGCCTTGCTTGGTAAATTGATACGGCCGCGCCGCCTGGAGCTTGAAGCCCAACCGGTCCTCCAGTTCGTTGCGGAACCATTCCACGCCTTTTTCTTCGAGGACATATTTCAGGCGCGCATGCTTGCGGTTCGTGCGATCACCAAAATCACGGTGCACTTTCAAAACCGCTTGCGAAACTGCCACCAGTTGCTCGGGCGTGATAAAGCCGATCACATCGGCGATCCGCGGAAAGGTCTGCGCGTTGCCATGACTCATCCCCAATCCGCCGCCCGCCAGCAGATTGTAACCGACCAGTTTCCCTTGCTCCGCGATGGCGATGAAACCAAGGCAGTTCGTGAACACATCCACGTCGTTGAGCGGGGGGATGGCGAAAGCAGTCTTGAACTTGCGCGGCAAATAAGTCTTGCCGTACAGCGGATCAACGAACTCTTTGGCCGCTTCGTCCTGCAGGTTCAACTCCTGGCCTTCCACCCAGATTTGATGATACGCGCGGGTCTGTGGCAACAAGGCGTTGGAAACGCGGCGCGAATGTTCCTGCACCTGTTCCACCAAAGCACTCGTCGCCGGGGTGGGCGGCGCCATGACATTGCGGTTCACATCGCCGCACGCCGCCAGCGT
>JAQGOT010000087.1 GCA_028293465.1 Pedosphaera sp.
CGACGCCCGTCTGCAACAAACCGGCGTCCTTGAGTTCACGCAACTGCCAGGCATGACCAAGCCACGCGGCGATGTCGGTTTCCGTTTCGGGCCTGAGTTCCGGATCCTCAAGCCGGGTGTTCAAATACTTGCGACCCTGTTTGCACAGCGATTGCAGCCGGTTCAACTGATCCAAGGCGATGCTGTAAATCCGCTCACGTTCCGACGCTTTCAGTTCGTCCTCCGAGCTGATCTCAGACCGATAGAACAAGCCGGTCAAGGCGTGCAACGCGTTCTGTGCCCCGGGGAGATAGGCATTCCCGAGTTGCTTCGCCTGCTCTTCGACCTGCCGGGCGGACTTGGCGTTCAACGAACCCAGGCCGGAGCGCAGGAGATCGTTTACCAACGATTCCAGCAGGTTGATCCCCTCCAGTTGGGTTTGAATCTTCTTTTTGAGCGCGCTGGTGTTGACCTTGTGGGGCTTGTCGGCTTCCACCTTTTTCTTTTCGACACGCTGCTGGACCTTGGCACGCTTTTCAGTGATGTCCGTCGGCACCTCCTTCTCCACAAACTTCGCACCCTGGGCGAAGGCGTAGAGCAGAGCGAGCGAGTGCTTGCACGGAAACTGATGGCTCGGACAGGTGCAGCGATAAACCGGCTTGGTGGGATCACCAAAATCGGCGGACGGACGGTAGTTTTCCGCGCCGCTCCCTTTGCAGTCGCCGAAGAAGAGCGTGCCATCTGCCGAACGGAACAGCCCGGCCAATTTTTTCTTCAGCACCACTCCGCGCGCGTTCTTGATCGCGGCAGCGTTCGGCGCCTGCGAATCCGCGTAAGCTTCATCAATCTCCATTTATTGCCTCCGTGACTGTTTTAGTTCGCTGCGTCGGACGGAAGTCCAGTCTTGCAACCGCCCATAACGACCTGGTCAGGTGTTCGCGGAAAGGGATTTGATCGAGCGAGAAGCAACACAATCGGCACGCGGGCGAGACTCCACTTGTGATTCGGATGAAACCCATGGTATTCCTAGGATCCAGATTGACACTAAAAGACGGGTTGCTTTCTGGCAAGATAAATTGCCGTCGCACTAAAAACCATCGGCTTATGTTCATGCCCTCTTTTAAACGCAGCGAACCCGGACGTTGACCAACCTCTGCTTTTATAGCAGCCCGGGGAGTCCAAAGCAAGACGAAAGCCAGTGAGCGTACCGATGAAAGAGCGCCCTTCGCGATGGCAATGACGGCGGCACAACAGAAGTCCGCGTTGGGCTTCGACCGTGGATGAGCAGAAGAACCTGCGGAGCGGGCGAAAATGCCGGCAAATTGTTACCCGCGGATTAGCTTCGTGACGGGATGGCCGGCCATCAAACAACAACCGGACCTCAAGCCGAAGTCTGGTAACAGTCTTTGATGCGGCATCGCAACTCCCCGAGGATATGCTCTGCGGTTACAACTCAGCGGCGCTCGCAATGCCGTTCGTGAATGACCCTGCGGTTCGGGAATCAGTGCGCATGCGTGACCAAAGTGGCGTGCTGCCAGGCATGGATGACCTGATGAAAGATGGCATCCATGCCCTGTCCGTGCCGTACCTGCGCAAAGACGATCGGCCCATTCCCCCGCATGGTCTGGGCATCCCGATCCATCACGGCAAGATCGGCACCCACCGCCGTTGCCAAATCCGTTTTGTTGATCACGAGCAGATCGGATTGTGTGATGCCGGGACCGCCTTTGCGCGGGATTTTGTCGCCACCGGCAACGTCGATGACGTAGATCGTGTAATCCGCCAGCTCGCGGCTGAAGTGAGCGGCAAGATTATCCCCGCCCGATTCAATCAGCAGCATTTCCGTACCAAACCGCCGCTGCAAATCCTCCAACGCCAGCAAATTCGCCGAGATGTCTTCACGGATGGCCGCATGCGGGCAACCACCCGTTTCCACGGCTCGAATGCGCTCCGCCGCCAAGGCCTGATGGCGAATGAGAAACTCCCCATCCTCCTTGGTGAAAATATCGTTCGTCACCGCGGCGACATTCAACTTGTCACGCAGCTTCTGGCAAAGAGCCAGCATGAGCGCGGTTTTGCCGCTGCCGACCGGGCCTCCTACGCCCACGGTAAAGGCCCGCCTGCTGAAATCGCGCGTCCGCGGTTGCTCACGATCGTGAAAGTGTCCGGGATGGTCGAGGCGCTCGTGGGTATGACCGTCCGGTCCGTGGTGGTGGTGGTGATGATCCGAGCTCATAATTATGTTCGCCAAAAAGGTCAACTTTGAAACAGCCGTGAATATAGCCTGTCCTGCGCGCCTTGCCAGAGTTCCAGCAGGGGTGCCGTTTGAGCAATATCGTCGATGGGCAGATCCTGACATCGAGCCATCATCACCTCGGCGCTTGGTCCGAGGCGGTGTTGCAATGCCTGCGCTTCCAACGGCCCAACAATCCCCAACCGCACAGCGCTGGCTGCCAAACCGCGCAAATGGATAAAGAAAAACAACCGCGAAGCCGACTCGCGATCAATCCCAACCGAATGCATGACCAGGCCGAAAACGGGAGCCAGGTGGCAATGCGGCTGGGATGGTCCGGTGAATTGTCGGATCGATGGCTGCGGGATCCCGCCAAAAATCCGTTCCGCCGAGGCCAGCAGAGCCTGACCTTGAAGACGGCTCGCTCGATTGGCGACGTGGTTGGTGATGAAACTCTCGGATAAGCGGTCAAGCTCCGCGACCTTGTCCGGCTCTCGGTGAGCGGCAGTCATGAATGGCAGCGAACCATGGCCTAATTGACAAATACTTGCCACCATGAAACCCATAAGTTTGGTACTATTGCCCAACTCACCATGCTGCCAGGCTGCTTCGAGTCCGCCAGAGTGCGCGAAGCCACCTGTGGGAAACGCGGAATCCGCCAGTTGCCTCAATAACCAGTCGTTTCTGGTCCCAAATTCTGGGGTCGCAGAGCCATTGTTGATGCCTGCCTCTGCCACCTCGACCGTACCATCCTGGCGTGCGGCGCATTCCGGTTCAGTTAATCTTGGAAGACGGGCCAGCACAGGTTTAGAAAAGGAAATAACGTTGGGCGAGAGGCAGCACCTTGGCGGGTTCACAAACAAGATGTTCACCATCGGCTCGCACCTCGTAGGTTTCCGGGTCCACCGTGATGTTTGGAGTGGCATCGTTCCACTTCATATCCTTCTTGCCGATGTTCCGGCAGCCGCGCACCGCCTCGATCCGCTTGGTCAAACCATAGGGCACGAGGATCCCGTTCTCCTTGCAAACACGGCTGACGAAGCTCACGGAGATGGGCCCCGGGGCGGAGCCGAAAGCGCCGAACATGGGCCGCATGAACACCGGCTGCGGCGTTGGAATGGAGGCATTGGGGTCGCCCATCTGCGACCAGGCAATAACTCCGCCTTTAATGACCATCTCAGGTTTGGCGCCGAAGAAGGCCGGCTTCCAAAGGACAAGATCAGCCAGCTTGCCCGCTTCCACCGAGCCAATAAGATGCGCCATGCCATGCGCAATGGCCGGGTTGATGGTGTACTTGGAGATGTAACGCTTGATGCGGAGATTGTCGTTCGCTCCGCGTTCCCCTGGCAAAGGGCCGCGCTGGCGTCGCATTTTATCCGCGGTCTGCCACGTGCGCGTGATCACTTCACCAATCCGCCCCATGGCTTGTGAGTCCGAACTCATCATGCTGATCGCGCCAAGGTCATGGAGAATGTCTTCGGCCGCAATGGTCTCGCCCCGGATGCGGCTCTCGGCAAACGCCACGTCCTCCGGGAGATTGGCATCCAGATGGTGGCAGACCATCAGCATGTCCAGATGTTCGTCGATGGTGTTCACCGTGTAGGGCCGCGTGGGATTGGTGGAACTCGGCAAAACATTTGGTTCGCCGCAAATGCGGATGATGTCGGGCGCATGGCCGCCGCCCGCTCCCTCGGAGTGGTACGTGTGGATGGTGCGCCCCTTGATCGCGGCGATGGTGGCATCCACAAAACCGGATTCATTGAGCGTGTCAGTGTGGATGGTCACCTGAACATCATGCTCCTCGGCGATGCGCAGGCAGCAGTCAATCGCCGCCGGGGTCGTGCCCCAGTCTTCATGCAATTTAAGTCCGACGGCGCCGCCGAGAATTTGTTCTTGCAGGCCCGCCGGCAAAGCGGTGTTGCCCTTGCCGGTGAACCCAAAGTTAAGCGGCAGTCCGTCGGTGGCTTGCAGCATCATGCGAATATGACCCGCGCCGGGCGTGCAGGTGGTTGCGCAAGTGCCGGTCGCGGGACCGGTGCCGCCGCCAACCATTGTCGTGAGGCCGGCGGCGATGGCTTCGAACGCCTGTTGCGGGCAGATGTAATGGATGTGCGTATCGAGGCCGCCCGCCGTGAGGATCAGCCCTTCGCCGGCAATGACTTCCGTCGTCACGCCAAAAATCATTCCGGGCGTCACACCGGCCATGACATCGGGATTGCCCGCTTTGCCAATGCCGGTGATCAATCCATTTTTGATGCCAATGTCGGCTTTGTAGATGCCGGTGTAGTCAAGCACCAGCGCGTTGGTGATGACGCAATCGAGCGCCTCGGCCTGGCCGACGCCGGCCGCCTGGCCCATCCCTTCGCGGAGCACTTTGCCACCGCCGAATTTGCACTCGTCACCGTAGATGGTATGGTCCATCTCCACCTCGAGCACCAGTGCGGTGTCTCCGAGTCTCACCCGATCCCCGGTCGTGGGACCGAACATATCGGCGTAGTGCGAACGGTTCATTTTATGGGCCATGGCGTTCCTCCTGATGGGCAAACCCAGCCGCCTTGACCCGTGCCATTGCGGCCTGCTGGTTCTCCGGTGAGACCGGTCCGTCGGCAAGATTGTTGCCGCCGCGGACAACACGTTTGCCGGCGATATTCACGAGGCTCACGGTTTTGGTTTCACCGGGCTCGAACCGCACCGCCGTGCCGGCCGGAATATCCAGGCGTTTGCCGTAGGATTTTGCACGATCGAAGCGCAACTGCGAATTCGTTTCGATAAAATGGTAATGGCTGCCAACCTGCACGGGCCGGTCGCCGAGGTTCGTGACGGCCAGCGTGACGCTTTCACGCCCGGCATTCAATTCCAGTTCGCCGACCTGGATTTCATAAGCGCCCGGCTCAAAGTCGGCCGCGGCGAAATCCGGCTTGAAGAGTGAGAGCTCCGGCACCGGGAGAAAACTGCCATGCAAAGCCAGGGCGAGGTTGCCGTTTTCGGAGGCGACCGGGTGATGAACCGTGACCAGTTTTGTGCCGTCCGGAAACGTGCCTTCAACCTGGACTTCGACAATCATTGCCGGCACGCCTGCCATCACCTGATTCCGGCCGAGAAACTGGCGGCCGAGGTTCATGAGTTCGGCGACCCTCCTCCCGTCCCGAATGAATTCCAAGAGTTGGGTGGCGATCAGAGCCACGGCTTCGGGATGGTTCAGCCGCAAGCCGCGCGCAAGCCGCTTTTGGGCGACCACGCCGGCATTGTGAAGCAGGAGCTTGTCAATTTCGCGCGGGGAGAGGTGCATGGAAAAGTTACAATTTGATGAGTGAGTCAGGCGTTACCATTTGCGGGCCCACGGATCATCGTGCAAGAACCCGGGAAGGAATGCAAGTTGCCGGTGAATTTCCCGCCCCACTTCCTCCACCGTCTCGCCGGCACAACGAATCAATGCACCTTCGGCGACGGGGCTCGCGCTGCAAACCAACGACGCCCGCCGGGTCACAGGCCGGGCGGCGACCTGCTCCAGCAACTGCGCACTGGCGGCCCGGAGCGCGTCCCCCATGACCAGCACCAGCGCCAGGCAGTTGAATCGGCCCATGCGCTCGGAGCCTTCGAGCGGTCCATCGGCGGGATCTATCAAAAGCGAATCGACGAACGCACGCTCCCCCCCCAGAAAAACATCGTTGCGGCTTTGGAAGCGGCTGAACGCCCAGCGCTCACCGCAGGCTGCCCTCCCCGAGCTGAGCCAGTCCACCAGCACCAGGCCGCTGCCCGGTTCCAGATGAAACTCCTGCCTCTGGCGGTAGCTGGCGCCAGCGAAGGCTTGCACCGGATCGGGCGCGAGCGCGAGGAGCGCACCGCGGCCAAGCGTCGCTTTAAGCTGATGACTGCACGGGCGGGAATCGGGATTGCGGTAAACCTTGGTGGAAGCTTGCGTGCTGACGAAGCACCGCGCCTGCTCACCCAGCCTCAGGGTCAGACTGGTTTCATCCCCGGCGACCAACCCGCCGCCAAAGCTGCTGAGGCAGGCCCAAACACTGGGACCGCGCGACCTCGGGGTCAGCAATTTCAACGGACTGGACGCCCAAACGGAGGTGACCGCGCTCTGGCCCGAAACCACCTCCACTTCCAGATGTCCGGACCCGCTGCGGACTTGGGTGGAATCCGGATTGATCACCGACCGATCCATATGCTGAGACGATGCACCACACGCGAATGCTTTCGTCTCCGAGGTCATACCGTCAAGTATTTCCTGACAATGCCTTCGTTAAGGTTGGCGATGGGACCTTCGGCAACGATGGCCCCCCGGTCCATGACGTAGAAGCTGTCAGCGACACCAAGGCAAAAATCCAGATATTGCTCCACGAGCAGAATGCTCATTTTTCCTTCTTTCCTGATCTTCACCAGGGTGTCCCCGATTTGATCGATGATGTTGGGTTGGATGCCCTCCGTCGGTTCGTCAAGAATCAGCACCTTGGGTTCGGTTAGGAGCGCGCGGGCGATCGCCAATTGCTGCTGCTGGCCGCCGCTCAGCACCCCGCCCTTGCGCTTGAGCATTTCCTTGAGGACGGGAAACAGTTCCAGCACGCGATCCACCTCGCCGTTGGCCTTGCGCCCATGCACCACGAGACTGATCAGCAGGTTTTCCCAAACCGTCAGGTTGGGAAATATATCCCGCCCTTGCGGCACATACCCGATTCCACTGCGGGCACGTTCATCCGGCCGAAATCCGTTCAACGAGGTGTTCACGAGGCGGATGTCCCCGCTCACCGGCCTCACGAGTCCGACGATACATTTGAGGGTCGTGGTCTTGCCGACCCCGTTGCGCCCCATGAGCGCGACCACCTGGCGTTCCGGGACGGTGAGCGAGACGTTGCGCAAAATTTGCGAGCCGTCGTAAGCGGCGTTCAATTGCGAAATGCTAAGCATGCTCGGCGTGTTGCTCACAAGTGGCGCTTCGGCTCGTGTTTGCGGCCGAGATAAACTTCGATCACTCTCTCGTTGCTTTGCACTTCATCCACGGTGCCTTCGCACAGGACGGTCCCTTGGTGGAGCACCGTCACCTTGCGGGCGATCTGCCGGACGAAGGCCATGTCGTGCTCGATGACAATGATGCTATGCTGGCCGGCGAGGCTTATGAGCAGTTCGCCGGTCCGGGCGGTCTCCTCGTCGGTCATCCCGGCCGCCGGCTCATCCACCAGCAGCAGTTTTGCATCCTGCGCAAGCAACATCCCGATTTCAAGCCACTGCTTTTGTCCATGCGCCAGCGTGCCGGCTTTCAGGCCGGCCTTGTCCTCCAGCCGTATGGTTTTAAGGATCTGCTGGATGCGGTCGCGTTGGGCGGGAGTGACGCGCGAGAACAGGGCTTCCCATACGCTGCGCGTGCCCGGGAGTGAGAGGAGGATGTTCTCAAACACCGTATGGTCAATGTAAACGGAGGGGGTTTGAAATTTCCGCCCGATGCCGAGCCGGTTGATCTGGTATTCGTTCAGGCGGGTGAGGTCGGTGTGCCTGCCGAACTCGACCTTGCCGGCGTCGGGGCGCGTGCGGCCGGTGATCAGGTCGAGCATGGTGCTTTTCCCCGCGCCGTTGGGGCCGATGATGGTGCGCAACTCACCCGCATCCATGTAGAAATTAAGGTCCGAAATGGCCTTGAAGCCGTCGAAGGTCTTATTGACCCCTTCCAAGGTCAGAATGAATTCCCTGTTCATGGCACCTCAGAACGGGCAATCATGGTTCTTTCTCCGGGTTGACCACGGGCACCGGTGCCACGGCGGCGGACTGAGCGGCAGTCCTTATCAAACGGGACGAAGACCAACGCCGGCGCAGAGCGCGCACCTGGCCGGGTATGCCCACGATGCCTTTCGGGAAGAACAGTGTCATCACAATGAACAAGCCGCCGAGGATGTAAAGCCAGTACTCCGGTGCCCGGTGCGTGGCGAAGCTCTTCAGCCAGTTTACGCCAACGGCGCCCAGGATTGGACCAATCAGTGTGCCGCGTCCGCCAACGGCGACCCACACGACCGCCTCCAGCGACTTGTCGGTCGCCATTTCACTCGGGTTGATGATGCCAACCTGGGGCACAAAAAGCGCGCCGCCCAGCGCAGCGATGACGGCGGCCAGCACAAACACGAAGAGTTTGAAGTTTGCTGTGGCATATCCGGAGAAAAGCACGCGGTTCTCGCTGTCGCGGATGGCGCGCTGGATCTTGCCAAAGCGCGTCGTGGTGAGCCATCGGCAGAGCATGTATGAGGCAAGCAGCAGCAGGCCGGTGGCGATGAACAGCCCGCGTTGGGTGCCGGGAGCATTGAGGTCGAAGCCGAGAATCTCTTTGAAGTCCGTCAACCCATTGTTGCCGCCGAAAGTGAAGTCGTTGCGAAAAAACATCAGGGAAGCGGCATAGGTCAAAGCCTGGGTCAGAATGGAAAAGTACACACCTTTGATGCGCGAACGAAACGCCAGGAATCCGAAGATGGTGGCGACCAACGCCGGCACCCAGATCACCGCGGCGGCGGCGAACCAGAAGTGTTGGAAAGGAATCCAATGCGGCGGCAAGCCCCCGGTGGTCGGGAAGCGTTTTGGAAATTCGAGGAAAACCATGAAGTCCGGCAGGTTGGCATGGTATTGGCCGCGCGGCCCGATCTTGAGCATCAGATACATTCCAAGCGCGTAACCGCCGAGGGAGAAGAAAAGACATTGGCCCAGGCTCAAAAGTCCGGTGTAACCCCAGAGCAAATCAACGCTCAAGGCCAGGACCGCATAGCAAAGATACTTGCCGCACAGGCTCAGCGTGAACGTGCTTACATGAAGCGGGTGGTTGGGAGGAAAAATGGCGTTGAGGCCGGGCATGACCACGAGCACCACGAAAAACCCGAGGGACAGACCGAAGATCTCCGGTTTGGAAAGCAAGCGTTTCATGCTCATCCCTCCAGGCCTCGGCCGCGCGTGGCGAACAAGCCCGCCGGACGCCATTGCAGAAACAGGATGATCGCCGAAAGCACGGTGATCTTGCCAAGCACTGCGCCGAGATGCGGTTGAAGCACCTGGTCGGTGACTCCGATACCCAGGGCGGCCGACACGGTGCCTTGCAGGCTGCCCACCCCTCCCAGCACCACCACCATGAAGCAGTCCACGATGTGGTTTTGGCCCAGGCTGGGACCGATGTTGCCGATTTGCGAAAGGCACGCCCCGGCCATTCCCGCCAGGCCGGAGCCAAACGCGAACGTGGCCATGTTCACGCGGTCGGTGCGCACGCCCATGCAGGCCGCCATCTGGCGGTTTTGCATCAGGGCGCGCACCTGCAGTCCAAGCGAGGTCTTCGTCAGCAGAAGCCAGGTGAACACCACGATTGCGATGGCGAAGCCGATCACAAAAATCCGGTTGAAGGGGAAGACCACGTCCTGGAAGTTGACGTTGCCGGTGAGCCAACTGGGGGAATAAACCTGGACGTTGGCGGCGCCGAAGATCCCACGCATGACCTGCTGCAAAACCAGGCTCACACCCCAGGTGGCCAGCAAGGATTCGAGCGGACGTTTGTAGAGGAAGCGGATGACGCCCCGTTCGAGCAGCAGCCCGACCAGACCAGCCGCGACAAAAGAGAACGGAAGCGCCGCCAGAAAATACCAATCAAACCCGCGTGTGCCCGCGCCGAACCACCTGACGAAGAGATTCTGGGTAAGATAAGCGCTGTAGGCGCCAATCATGATCATCTCGCCGTGGGCCATGTTAATAATGCCCATCAACCCGAACGTGATCGCCAGGCCGATGGCTGCGATGAGCAAGACCGCGCTCAAGCTCAGCCCGCGAAAACAGGTGCCGATGAAATTGCCCAGCGCGATGTGGTGATCGAGGTTATTCCTCGCCAGGAGGACGGCGGCCGCGAGGTCAGGATCGTGCGCTTTGGGATTGTGGCTGATCTCGGTTTCCAACTTTGACAGCGGGTCGAGCGCGGGAATGGAGCGGAGTTCGTCCAGCTTTCGGACGGCCGCCAACTGGGTCGCGGGTTTGTCCGAGGCAAGCTGGGTGATCGCGATGGCTTCCTGGAGTATCTTGCGTACTTCCGGAACTTTTTCCACCTCCAGACGCTTCTGGAAGTACGGCAAGTATTCCGAATTCTGCGCCTGTCCAAGCTTCGACGCTGCATCGCGTCGGAAGTTCGCGTTGGGGCTGGAAAGCGCAAGAACGTCGAGCGTGGTTTTGATGGCTTTGCGAAGTTTCGAGGTTGTGTCGATGGCGGTCAGTTCGGACACTTGGAAAAGGATTGGTTGGCCCGCAACATCCTTGAGCAATTGCCCGGTTGCTATCTCAATCCCATGAGCCTTGCCAGCCGAGTCGCTGGCCGCGTCCAGGATGAAGGGAATCCTGGGTTTATCGTCAGCCTGGTAGAAAAAAGCGCCACCCTGACGCCATGCTGCGAGTGCCTGGCCAACGATCGGGTCCGGGGCATCTGTCAGCTTTTCAACCAACGAAATTTGTGCGCTGAGGTCATTTGTGGTCAAGGCCTGAACGAGCAGATCGCGGGAGTCCTCGGCCCGGGCCCCGGCCAGAGCCCAACTCATCGCAAACAAAACGCACCATTGCCATCCCAAGACAGAAGTGAATCTCTTCAATGTTTTAAATAATCGAGCCACCGTTCAATACGCACCGAAGTCAGCAAACTCAAATTGAGGAGGGGACGGAGGATGCATGCCCCCGCCCCCCTCGTTTCGGATCACCGTCGGAGGAAAAGTCCTAATCCTTGCCGAGGAACTTGTCGCTGAAAGGTTCACCCGCAATTGGTCCGAGAGACTTGATGATCTTGAACTGGCCATTGGCTTGCGTTTCGCCGATGAACACCGGGTTAATGAGGTGGTGATTCGCCTGCATGGTTACCTCGCCCTCGGGAGCCTTGAACTTCTGGCCTTCGAGCGCTTCCCGGACCTTGTCGGCGTCGAAGGAACCGGCTTTCTCGACCGCTTGCTTCCAGAGATAGACGCCGGTCCGGGACAGGTTCATCGGGCTGCAAGTGACCCGGCTCTTTTTCTCCACGCCTGACGGAGCAGTCTGCAGCCACTTGTTGAAATTGCGGACGAAGGACTTGTTCTCGGCTGTGTCCAGGGACATGAAATAGGTCCAGCATCCCAGATGGCCGACGAGGTCCTTGGTCGGCAGGCTGCGGAACTCATCTTCCGACAGGCTGAACGAAACCACCGGGCAATTCTCCGAAGTCAGGCCGGCATTGGCGAATTCCTTGAAGAAGGGCACGTTCGTGTCGCCGTTCAAAGTGCTGATGACGCAGGCACTGCCACCAGCCGAGAACTTCTTAATTTCCGCCACGATGGTCTGATAGTCCGTGTGCCCGAAAGGCGTGTAGATCTCCACGATGTCGGCGTCCGGAATGCCCTTGGACTTGAGATACTTCTTCAGAATCTTGTTGGTGGTGCGCGGATAAACGTAGTCCGAACCCACCAAGTAGAACTTTTTCTTGCCCTCCGCGAGCATGTAATCCACCGCCGGAATGGCCTGCTGGTTTACCGCTTCAGCGGTATAGAAAATATTCTTGGAGAGTTCCTCACCTTCATATTGGACTGGATAAAAAAGCAGCCCGTTGTATTTCTCAAACACCGGCAGGACCGACTTGCGGCTGACGGATGTCCAGCAGCCAAAAACCACGGCCACCTTGTCCTTGACCAGCAATTGCTCCGCTTTTTCGGCGAAGAGCGGCCAGTTGGACGCAGGATCAACGATCACGGGCTCAATCTTTTTCCCCAAAACACCCCCTTTGGCGTTGATCTCATCAAAGGTGAACAGCAGCACATCCTTGAGCGAAGTCTCGCTGATGGCCATTGTGCCGCTGAGGGAATGCAGCACGCCGACTTTGATGGTGTCATCGGCTGCGTGGATGCTCAGACTCCCGGCCAAGGTTGCCAGGTAAGCCGTTAGAATAATCAGGTGTTTTTTCATGGTTTGTGGTTGGTTTAAGTTTAAAATCAGGTCCTTACAAATCAGTTTGATTGCCTTGCCTTCACCGCAGCAGCACCCGCCCCGAATGCACCGCAAGCTCCAGTTTCGTGGCGGTTGGCCCACCGGTTGCTTATCAGACGCTTAAAGCGACCCGATACCCGCGTCTCCACTGCCAAAAGCAACTCAGATACCAGAGCGGCGAACTGTACGAGTGGACACTTTGAAACGTTTTAAAGGCGACTTTGAATTGAATTCACATATGAATGAACCCCTAGATAGTCGGCAGTTAAACGCGTTTGTGACTTTGGCTAAAACCGGAAGCTATACCGCAACCGCCAAGCAACATTATGTCACCCATTCGGCCATCAGTCACGCCATGCGCACTTTGGAGAGCAATGTTGGCTGTCGCCTATTGAGCAGACTGGGTAAAAAGGTGATCCTTACCGACGCGGGCGAGGCCCTTTTGCAACATGCCGAGCACGTGCTCGAAGAAATGCGCCAGGCCAGGCTGACCCTGAATGGATTAAGCAAATGGGGCTTTCGCCGGTTGCGGGTTGCCGCGGAGATCGGCCTCGGCCAACCCTTTCTAACGGCGTCTTTGGTCAAGTTTCACCAGGATTTTCCCCGCTTGCTGATGAGTGTTGAACTGCTGGGTTCCTGTGAGGCACAAACCCTCCTTCAGACCAACCGGGTTGATCTGGTGCTGGGGGAGAAACCGTTGCCTGACGACCGGTTTGAATTCATTCCGCTTTTCGCCGACCGGTTCTATCTTGTGGTCAACCCGGCGCATCCTTGGGCGGCCCGCGGGAGTGCTGTGCGCGCGGAGCTTCCGAAACACCCTTGTATCCTCTACCGGTCTTCAGCCGAGACACGAAGAAGGCTGGGGGAATACCTGGCCAAGGATGACATCGTGTTGAACACGGTGGTGGAAATCGACAACCTGGAGGCCGCCAAGGAATTCGTGAAGCAAACTTCCGCCATGAGTATTCTTCCCTTCTGGGCGATACGGCAGGAGGTCAAAGCGGCTTCATTGGTCGCGCTCCCCTTGGGACGCAAAGCTCTCGATCAGACCTGGGGCTGCATCCATTGGCGAGACCGCTCCCTCAACCACGCGGAATCGACGTTTTTGAAAATATGCCGCGATGGTGTCGCGGCTTTTGCTTGAAGCTGCCGGCGTTAACTGGACGAGGCCCGTCGCACTAGATTCCCTCGCTGTCGGTATAGGCGCGCCATCCTCCATATGGGGTGATTTCCTTTCGCCCCTCGCAGAGGATTGCTTCGCCCAGCACTCCAAGCACCTCTCGACCATCGACAAGTTTTACCTTGCCGATCGACAACCCAGGCGGTTCTTGTTGCAGAATCGTGGCTAATCCGGCCGGTGGCACCGCCCAGACTTCCACCGCAACGGAAACTCCCCCGCTCGCAAACCGTTGCATCGCCGGGTGGCGGTCGGAGATGGACCACAGGCGATAAGCTGGCTCGGTGGCGCTCTCCTCCACAAAAGTCGCGCCGACGTTCAGGAGGTTCGGATTCAGTTCCAAACCGCGCATCAGGGTTCCATTCACGGCCAGCAAGATCTTCTTGATTTCTTTGTCCATAATATCAGTCACTTATTATTCAAGGAAGCGAACGCGTTTTTCATAAATCGCCAGGACCAGGCATCCCTCCTCGCTCACGATACTGTGCCGCGTACCGGGCAGGTTGATGATCATGCTTCCGGCGCGCACAATGCCGTTCTTGTCCGTCTGCGATCCGCTCAGGACAAAAATGTGTTCATACCCGGGATGTTCATGCAGCGGCACACGGCTGCCGGGCTGGAAACGAATGAGCGCCGCGGCGGGACCGTCCTGGTCGGCCCGGTAAATCCAATGCCGATCCACGCCGTCCAGAAATGGCTCCCACCGCAAGCTGTCGGCTCGGTTGGCCAGGGTAAGCAAGTCCGGGATGACGATGGGCGGCATCGCTCCGATGCGCAGGGGCGGAGGCGCGCCCGGGGCCAAACTCTTTCCGGACTGGGGTTGATCATCTGTCATGCCGCCATTGAGTCGATTTCTCCGCGCAACTGCAAGCCGGATTCACCCTTCCGTGTCGAAGTAGCGGATCCGCTTGTTTACGTCGGTGTTGATGGAATGTTACGGCTGCGCCAGGTTGCCGGCCGCAAAGAGGGTCTGTCGCATGTGCTCCGTATCATCATGACGATATGGTTGACGTCGAAAACGGCATGGGAGGTGATAAGGCGGCGATCACATCCTCCGCCTTGGCCGTCCAGCCAACGATACCGCCTTGGGCGCGCACCATTTCCAAGGTGGCTTTCTTGAACTCGGGAAAATAGCTCTCGGTGGCATCTTCGATTAACAGGCACTCGAAGCCGCGGTCGTTCGCTTCGCGCATGGTGGTCTGAA
Organism: Pedosphaera sp.; assembly: GCA_028293465.1. Classification (GTDB taxonomy): domain Bacteria; phylum Verrucomicrobiota; class Verrucomicrobiia; order Limisphaerales; family Pedosphaeraceae; genus JAQGOT01. The sequence goes on from JAQGOT010000087.1 coordinate 14,542, forward strand.
CGCAAACCTCGGTGGTGACGCCGGTGATCAGCAAATGGGTGATCCCGCGTTCCCGCAGGATGCTCTCCAGCTTCGTGTTGCAGAACGCCCCTTTGCCCGGTTTGGTGAGTACGATCTCGCCATCCACCGGCGCGAGTTCGGGCAGGATGGCATTGCCTGGCTCGCCGAGGATCAGGATCCGGCCCATCGGTCCTTGGTCGCCGATTTTCAACGCACTCCGACCGCGGATCAGCTTGGCCGGCGGACAATCGGAAAGATCAGGGCTGTGTCCCTCGATGGTGTGAATGATGGGCAGTTTGCATGCCCGAAAAGCGTCCAGCAGCTTTTTCACGGTGGGCACAATGCCGCGCAAAGGGCGCACGTCGTTGCCCAATGCTTCGCCAAAGCCTCCATCCTCGATGAAGTCGCGCTGCATATCGATGACGACCAGCGCGAGTTTCCCGGGCTGGGGCAAACTAAAATCGTACGGTTGGGCGGTGATGGTTGGCATAAGATTTCCAGTCGCTAATGCCCGGCCATGTGCTGGCCGATGGTTTTGATATCCACATCGGTGGTCGAGCTTTCGTAAACAAAGGAGCCGTTGGCAATGACCATCAACCGGTCGGCAAGTTCCAGCAACTCATCCAGATCCTCGCAGATCAATAGCACCGCGACGCCGCGATTCCGTGCGGCGGTGATTTGGGAGTGAACAAAATCCACCGCCACGAAATCCAGTCCGAAGCACGGGTTGGCCACAATGAGCGCCTTGGTCGTACCGGAGGAAAGTTCGCGCGCCAGGACCGCGCGCTGCACGTTGCCGCCCGAAAGATCACCGATGGGCGTATCCGGCGAACGCGTCTTGATGTTGAAGCGCGTGATGGATTCTTGTGCCGCGGCCCTCATGGCCCCGCGGTTCAACATCCATCCGGCCCGCGTCATCGGCGGACGATCAAAGTTTCTCAACGCGAGGTTTTCGGCCACGGTCATCTGCGGCACGCAGGCATTGCGCAACGGCTCTTCGGGCAATGAAAAAATCTGGTGCCTGAACATCTCGGCGCGCGTCGCCCGATAAGGTTCCCCGTGCAGCAGAACGTCCCCTGCGGTCGCCTCACGCTGGCCGGCCAAAACCTCCACGAATTCGCGCTGGCCGTTGCCTGAAACGCCGGCAATGCCGACGATTTCCCCCGCGTGTACCGTCAAGTCCACACCGCGGACCGCTTCGAGGCCGTTGTCCCGATTCGCCCGCAGCCCTTTGATCTCCAACACGGGCAGGCCTTTCGCTTGTGAGGCGCGTCCCACTGTTTTCGCCGTGCGTTGGGCGCCCATCATCATCGTGGCCATGTCATCGGGCGTGAGATGCTTGACCGCGCCCCGCCCGGCGAACTTGCCGCGACGCAACACCGTGATCTCGTCCGCGAACGCCATCACCTCCTTGAACTTATGGGTGATGTGGAGCACGCTGAGCTGGCCGGCCTTGACCATCTGTTTGAGCAAACCCAGGACTTCCTCCGCTTCAACGGGTGTCAAAACGGAAGTCGGCTCGTCGAG